>CAYUNU010000431.1:0-3647 GCA_964446195.1 uncultured Porphyromonadaceae bacterium
AATGTTTGGTACAGGTACCATCCCTCAGAAGCAAATGTTTTTGCTCCTGTTTCACTAAATAGTATGGCCGTTCTTCAAAACAGTTTCAGACAATGCTATCTGAGCCAAATCGACGCTTCATTCCCAAGCCCCGAACTAAATGGTCCATTTTGTGATCTGGCCCAGAAAATATGGGTCGAACAGTTTATGGAAATCCAACTCCTTCTGGGTAAAGACTTCTTCTACCAAAATGAGCTCCCACTTATCAGGGCCACTCATGGATTGATTTTTTACAGGGAAATTAAATTGGACGAATTTCTTAAGGAAGCCCAAATGTTACAAAAACTAATGGATTAGAATAGCTATCACTTGCTGTCACTTATTTTATTTATCTTTGTTTTATTGGACTAATAATTTATAATCATATGAAAAAAAATCGGCTTGTATCGATCAGCCTGATTACCCTCGTCCTTGCTCTTCCCCTAATAGTTAATTCTTGTCGTGAGGAACCAAATACCCTTCCTATGGCTTTGTTTTCCATAAGCCCCACTTATGGAACCGTTGATTCAACCTTCGTTTTCGACGCCAGCGAGGTTAGTGACCTTGAAGATGATGAAAAAGATCTTCAGGTTAGATGGGATTGGGAATCTGACTCGATTTTCGACACCGAATATACAAGCAATAAAATTGCCGAACATAAATTTGATATTGGAGGCAAGTATTATATCACCCTCGAAGTTAAAGACACCAGAGGCATGACTAACCGCACTACTGAATATTTAAGTGTTTCATGGAATAACCGTGCCCCAACCGCATCTTTCAGCGTGAGTCCGGATGGCGGTTTCCTGCAAGATATCTTTATTTTTAATGCCTCCTCTTCCAGCGATCCCGAAGACGACAACAATTCTCTTTACAGACGCTGGGATTTTGATGGCGATGGCACATGGGATACCGAATTTACCAGAGAAAGCACAGCTTCCTATCAATACTCCGAACCTGGACTATACGAGGTAAAACTTGAGGTTAAGGATAAAGAAGACCTTAGCGATGAGTTCACTTATTCACTTGTTGTAGGGAAAATGAACGAATCGCCTGCGCCACCGGATAATCCTTTTCCTGAAAACGAAAACACTAATGCATCTACCTTATGCACAATATCATGGACCTGTGATGATCCTGAGGATGATATTTTAACTTATGACATATATTTCGGCACCGATGCCAACCCACCCAAGGTAGCCTCAGACTACGAAAAGAATTCATATGACTGCCTTCCTCTGGAATACGAAACAGATTATTATTGGAAGATTGTTGCCTTTGACCCATATGGCCATAGCGTTGAAGGAGATATCTGGCATTTCACCACTAATGGATCCGTAAACCCCATGAGCACTTTTAGGGACCCCAGAGATGGACAATACTACAAAACAGTTGAAATCGATGGAAAGATCTGGATGGCTGAAAATATCAATATTGGAACCATGATCAACTCCAGTACAGGTGGTATAAATGGTGATGGATACCAAAAAGACCCTAACAAAACAGAAAAATACTGCTACAATAATGATCCACAAAATTGTGAGATATATGGAGCTCTTTATCAATGGGATGCAGCTATGCGTTTTGCCGACTATGAGGCTGCAGAGGGCATATGCCCTGGAGGTTGGCATATTCCAACCGCTCAGGAATGGGAGGATCTGTATCTTCATTACGAAGAGGATCTTGGTATAGATGCAGGAACAGCCCTCATGCTTGGATCACAAACGGGCTTCCAGGGTTTGTTCTCTGGCTACCTGATCTTTGCGGAAAGAAAATTCTATGATATTGGTCAGGCAGGATATTTTTGGAGCTCAACAACTAACCCACAATTGAACCACCTAGGGATAGTGCGTTCATACTATCGTGGTAAACCTGACCTTCAGGAAGATACGTCTCAAAAAGTTAATGGATTACCAGTTCGCTGTATTAAGGATTATTAATTTATCCTGATTAATAAAATGAAAATTATTGTTGCTGTAACCGGAGCATCCGGTGCCTTATATGCTCATCTTTTGCTGAAGAAACTGATGGAATTGTCGGATCAGTATTCTCAGCTCGACATCATATTTAGTGATACTGCTCTACCTGTTTGGAAATATGAACTCCCAGGAATCGATCCAACACAATACCCTTTCAAACAATATAAAGCGAACAACTTCTTTGCTCCCATGGCAAGTGGATCAGGAGCTTATGATTCCATGATTGTTATTCCCTGCACTATGGGAACCATGGCAAGAATAGCCGGAGGAGAAGCATCTGATCTAATAAGCAGAGCAGCAGACGTAATACTAAAAGAGAAAGGACGATTAATACTTGTAACTCGAGAAGCCCCACTGAACCTTATACATATTAACAATATGAAAAGGATAACCGAGGCAGGAGGTATTATATGTCCGGCAAATCCTAGTTTTTACAGCCATCCAAAGGATATTGAAGAGTTAGCCGGGACAGTTATCAACAGAGTTCTGCGACTCGCAGGTATTAGCACAGGGGCAAGAGGGTTCATGGTGGAAGAATAACAGCTAATCTCTGGCCCAGGCAAGAGTGCCAACACTAACTTTTACTCCCTCTATCTCAAGTAAAGTGGACGCACAGGCCTCAAGAGTAGCTCCCGTGGTTAGCACATCGTCAATCAGGAATATGTGCTTGTTTTTAATTAATCCGACATTGTTTAACTCAAATGAATCCATCACATTAAGGTAACGATCAAAACGTGATAAGTTAGTCTGGGTACTGGTATTACCCGATTTAACCAGCACATCTTTAAAAACGGGAATGTTTAGTGATGAAGAAAGCCCCGAAGCAATCCTTTCGCTTTGATTATAACCTCTCTTCTTTTGCTTCTTTTTGTGAAGAGGCACAGGAACTAATCCATCTGGCTTATCAAAACCCTTGCTTCTTGATAGCTGGTAACCAAACTCTTCCCCAAGGCTAAGCCCAATTTTTTGCCGCCCTTGATACTTAAGCTGATGAATTGCAGACTGGTACCTGGAGCCTTTTTGAAAATAAAACCAGGAAACAGCCTGCTCCAAATACACTCGCCCCCAGAATACCTGCGCCACAGGGTTATCTTTATCCTCCTCAAAATAAGTTAGAGGCATCTCTGTCAGACAAAAATTACAAATCTCTTTCTCCCATCTTCTTAAAGCACGATGACAGCAACAGCAAGTCTCAGGCAAAAGTAGATCGAGAATATCCGGCAAAAAGCGTTTGAGTAATTTGTTATATTTCATCATTAGACCAATAAAGTACTAAAGACATCATAGGTATAGATGCATAAATGAGACACAATTGGAAAAAAATGGTTCGAATTTTAAAACCTTCCTTCTTTCGAATAAAAACGAAAAAAACGAAAAGCAATTGGAATATGTCGCATCAAAGTGGGGAGTAGCCCATAATGCCTGCTCATAGAATGGAAGCGCTCTTTAAGACTGGAGCGTATGTTTTGCTTTGAGTGCCCGCCATCAAGAAAAGATGCAATAATAATATTTGTATTCTTGACAATACTTGCCTTTTTTAGAGCCTTGATTACCCAGTCAAAATCAGCTGAGTGGGAATAACGCTTGTCATACTCATCAGCTAAGGACTTTTTTACTAATATAGCCTGATGACAAACCAACATACCCTTC
>CAYUNU010000432.1:0-3614 GCA_964446195.1 uncultured Porphyromonadaceae bacterium
GGTGTTGTTGAATGCCTGGATAACAATATTGTGGTTCTGGTTGAAAGTAAATAATTGACCTGCACGTGGAAGTAAGGTACATTTTCCTTCATCCTCCTAATCTTGAGGAGATACTATTTTCTACTCCTCTCATTAGATCAGTGATCAAATCTGTTGAACTTGCTGAAGTGGTTTCAGCCGTTCCAAAACAGTTTGGCTGGATTCTGGAAAATAATCCCTATGTGTCGTCTCAACTATTATATGATGGTAATCTTTCGAAACACATTCAGGAATTCAGAGATCTTGAGGCTGATTACCTTGTAGATCTTACAGGCGGCAAGAATGTAAGGTGGTTTAAGAACCGATTGAGGGTTATGGACTTCACCTTTTCTTACAAGACAATTAAAGAGTTTAGAGGCTTGGAGTCAACAATTGAGGCTTTTGATTCCTATCAAAAGGCTGGATTTGAATTGTTGGATGTTTTTGATATTAATGGCGATGGTGGTGGAATGGATTATTTCTATGGTCATAATAAACTTTTTGTTAAGCAAGCTTTGCCCGAATCATTTCTTGGGAACTATGCTGTTTTGGATATGCCAGGGAAATTTGAGGATAAGAGCCAAACAGTTGATAAACTTAGTGAGCTCATTTCGATGATAGAAAGGCCGGTTGTTTTGTGCGGTATTGAACAATGGCGAAAGGCCGGCGAAGAAATCATGAGGAGAACCGGTTGTACTATTCTAAGTACTATTGGTGATTTCTCCGATCAGGAATATGCCTTTATTAAGGCTGAGTCGAACGTTCTGATTAATGTTGAAAAGGGTCGGGAGTTATGGTCGATGATTTTTAATAAACCGCATTTCCTGATTGACACTTCCACATCTTCTATTGAATGGAGAGAACAAATAAATTCAATAAGAGGGTATTTAAGTAAATAATGACAGACAAATTGATAAGCACAGATCATGTTGAGGTGATGGCACCCGTAGGCTCCTGGGAGTCTTTAACGGCTGCAATTCAGGGAGGTGCCGGGTCGGTTTATTTTGGCCTGGAAAAGCTGAACATGAGAGCAAGGTCGAGCATCAACTTTACCATGGAAGATCTTGGCGACATAGTTGCTAAGTGTAGGGAGCATGGGGTTAAAACTTACCTTACTCTCAACACGGTTCTTTTCGATGAAGATATACCCGTAATGGAGAAACTGGTTGATGCCGCGGCTGAAAATAATGTCAGTGCAGTAATCGTATCAGATCAGTCGGCAATTGAATATGCCAGTAAAAAGGGAGTTGAGATACACCTTTCAACACAGCTGAATATCTCCAATTACCAGAGCTTGAAGTTTTATGCCAAATATGCTGATGTGGCCGTACTTGCAAGGGAGTTAAGCCTCGAACAAATAGCTGAAATATACCGACAAATTGGTGCTAATCAGTTGAAAGGTCCTTCCGGAAGACTTATGAAACTGGAGCTTTTCGTGCATGGTGCATTTTGCATGGCAGTATCCGGTAAATGCTACATGAGCCTTCACCAATATAATTTCTCAGCCAACAGAGGGGCTTGTCTCCAGACTTGTAGGAGAAGCTATAGACTGACAGACAATGAGTCGGGAGATGAGATAGTAGTCGATAATGAATACCTCATGTCGTCAAAGGATCTTTGTACGATAGGTTTTCTTGATAAGATTATTGCGAGTGGGATTAGTGTGTTAAAGATTGAGGGTAGAGCGAGGCCACCCGAATATGTTAAAATTGTTAGTGAATGTTATAAAGAGGCTGTTGAAAGCATAGGTTTAGGCGAATTTTCCCCGGGCAGAGTGGAAAAGTGGGTGACCAGATTAAAGAAGGTGTTTAACAGAGGGTTCTGGGATGGATATTACCTGGGGCAAAAAATGGGGGAATGGAGCGAGGTATATGGGAGCAAAGCTACCAGGAAGAAAGAGTATCTGGGCAAGGGAAGTAATTATTTTCCCAATATTGGTGTTGGCGAATTTGTGATGGAAACAAAAAACCTGCGTTTAGGAGATGAAGTAGTGATAACCGGACCTACAACGGGCGTTTTGGAGATGAAAGTGGAAGAATTACGCCTGGATAATGTGCCTGTGGAGGAAGTAAAAAAAGGTGATCGCTTCTCAATGAAGGTTGATGTAAAGGTCCGCAGGTCGGATAAATTATATAAGTGGAGGGAGGCATAGTTGTGAGATTAAAATTAATTCTCTCTGTATTAATTAGTTCAGAAATTTGACAATTATTTAACCTTTTAAATAGGCCTCCTCCGGTAAACATTTAGCATCTTTGAGCCCATTTTTAATTGTTGATAACTGGTTGATACTATGTTGGCAAATCGTTAAAAAGTTCACTTAAAAAGTTCTGCAGAGCCTATTACGTTTGGCTATCTTTCAAGTTGCACTACTATGATATTAAAATCAAACTAAATATTATTTGTAATACCTAAACATTTCAATTTTATGAGAAAAATAACCCAAATCTTTATGCTGGTAACCCTGGGTTTGTTCCTTGCTGCAACATCCTTTGCTCAGGTTACTACATCAGCAATGACCGGAATAGTTTCTTCCGTGTCAGGTGAGAAACTTCTCGGAGCAACAGTGGTTGCGATACACGTACCTTCTGGTAGTCAGTATGGCGCAATTACAAAAGAAGACGGAAGTTTCGATTTACAAGGTATGCGTCCCGGTGGACCATATACAGTTAAAATATCATTTTTAGGGTACACAAGTACCACATATACTGATATTAGGTTATACCTTGGGGAAACAGGTGTGCTAAACTCAACACTTAAGGAAAGTGCTGTTGATGTTGGAGAAATTATGGTTGTAGGTGCAAAAGCATCGAAGTTTAATACAACAAAGACAGGTGCAACCACGAATATTTCTAGCGAACAGATGATTACTATGCCATCTATCAATAGAAGTATTTCCGACATGACTCAATTATCACCTTACTCAAATGGTATGAGTCTTGCCGGAGGAGATGGACGTTCCACTAACTTTACAGTTGATGGTGCAAATTTTAACAACAACTTTGGATTAGGTTCTGGCTTGCCAGGTGGAGGAAACCCTATTTCTTTAGATGCTATTGAAGAAATACAGGTAGTTATAGCTCCTTTTGATGTGCGCCAGACTAATTTTATTGGTGGTGGTATCAATGCAATTACAAAATCAGGA
The DNA here is from genome assembly GCA_964446195.1 of uncultured Porphyromonadaceae bacterium. GTDB lineage: Bacteria > Bacteroidota > Bacteroidia > Bacteroidales > UBA12481 > JAUVKA01. The sequence goes on from CAYUNU010000432.1 coordinate 3,161, forward strand.
ACCAATAAATTTAAAGGATCTGCTTATACTTATTTAACCAATCAAAACTTTCGTGGTAATGTTATTGGAGATGTAGATTTTGGGGATCGTAACGAAGAGTCAACAACCACTTATGGTTTATCTTTGGGTGGACCAATCATCAAAAATAAATTATTCTTTTTCGTTAATGGAGAATACGAGGTTAACCCAGGACAGGTTGTAACCTGGAGACCTTCTGAAGACGGAGTTGCTAATCCCGACCAGATGCTTTCACGCGCAAGCGCATCAGATATGGAATTAGTTAAGCAACATTTGATGGATAATTATGGATATGATGTTGGATCCTATACTGATTACCCTGCGGATGAGAGCAATAGAAAACTCTTGGCTCGTCTCGACTGGAATATAAATGACGCCAATAAATTGGCTTTGAGATATAATTATACAAAAAATCAGTCATGGCGTCCTACTAACG
>CAYUNU010000433.1:0-3603 GCA_964446195.1 uncultured Porphyromonadaceae bacterium
TAAGTTACAATCGCTGGGGCTTGCTTATCCTGTTCTTGAGCCGGAAAAATTGGCCGAACTGGATGATTGCAGAGCTCAGCTTATGGCTGAATAAAGAGAGAAAAACAAAAAATGGAGGGTACTCCATTGTCAAATTACAACTATAAAAGATGAAAGCAATATTTCTAACAAAATACGGTGAGAGCAAGGATGCTTTTGAGATCAGGGAAACTGAGACACCAATAGCGGGTGAAGGAGAAATCGTAATAAAAGTCAGTTCATCAGGACTTAATTTTGCCGATGTGATGGCCAGGCGTGGTTTATATCATGATGCTCCTCCGCTACCTGCTATTCTCGGGTATGATGTAGGAGGGATTATTCATGAGATAGGCAAAGGAGTTGAAGGCTTTGAAATAGGTCAGGTTGTTACGGCCATGACTCGTTTTGGCGGCTATGCAGAATATGTTAAAGCCATACCTGCCGGAGTTCACACTCTTCCTAAAGGTTGGGATGCAGCCAGAGGGACAGCACTTACTACTCAAGCTTGTACTGCTGTTGTGTGTGCTGAGGAAGTACTTAATATGTATCCCGGCGACAAGGTTCTTGTGCAAGCGGCGGCAGGAGGGGTTGGTCGTACGCTTATCCAATTGGCAAAACATAAGGGATGTACTGTTTTTGCGACTGCATCGACCGGAAAGCAGGAATATCTGAAGGAGATGGGGGTTGATTATCCTATCGATTACCTGACAGAAGATTTTTCTGTTAAAATTCCTGAAATTCTGGGAGAAGAGAAGCTGGATATAGTGTTTGATAATTTGGGTGGTAAACGATATAAGCAAGGTCTCAATCTTTTAGGTCCGGGTGGCAAAATAGTCTCCTATGGCGCTGCAGATCAGAATAAAGGAAGCAAGACCAGCAAATTAGGAACCATTAAAGTAGGCTTGGGTTTTGGTTTTCACAGTCCGATTAAGCTTGTAGGTCAATCGAAAGCTATGATCGGGGTAAATATGTTAAGATTAGCTGATCACAAGCCCCATATTCTAAAAAAGGCCTTATCCAGGGTAATAGAACTATGTGAAGCAGGGATCATTGATCCACGGCTCGACAAGGTTTTCCCGGCTGAACAAATTGCCGAGGCCCATGATTATCTCGAATCCAGAAAATCGAAAGGCAAGGTAGTAGTAAATTGGAGTTAGTTATCTAAAATATTTATCCTGATGAATAAGGAGGAGGAAGGCATAATACTAAGATCCTTTATAAATCACTATCCTGATTTTCCAAAAGGCAAAGTTATTGAGTCCGAATCTCCTGATTTCATAATCCAGGACGGACCAAAGACCAAAATAGGCATTGAACTTGTTCAATTGCTTACTCCACCTGAGCATCACTATTCAATGGCAGGTATTCTTAAGCCTAAGTATGCTTACGAGCAGTTAATGATGACCATCTTACTAAAGGAGAAAAAACGAAAATCTTATAACAATCCCCTCTTCCAGAGAATATGGTTGATTATCCATTTCGATTATTTGGACAGTGAGAGTTTCAATCTGAAAAACCAATTGGATAAATGGCATTTCACCAATGGCTTTGATCGGGTTTTTCTTTTCGATTTATTTAAATCTAAAGTTTTCGAATGCGATTGGTCTTAAGAACTGACGTTTCTTAACCTAGAATAGTTAGCCATAGATTAATATCCTTAACTGATTTTTCAGAAATCCTTACTATTTTTAAGCTATTCCTAGTTTTTTGTTGACATTTAGAAGACTTAGGGTAATTTTACCAGCCAATATTAAATGAATTATGAGTTGCGGAAAAAATTAACAATTAACCATTGACCATTAACAATTAAGAAAATGTGTGGAATAGTAGGAGTATTTGAATTAAAGCAGGATTCTCAGAGTATCAGGCCTCAGATCCTGGAGATGTCGAAGAAAGTTCGTCACCGCGGTCCGGATTGGTCGGGTATTTACTGTGGGGAGAAGGCCGTATTAGCGCATGAGAGGTTATCAATAGTAGATCCTGCATCTGGAGGACAGCCTTTATACACAAATGATCGCAAAGTTATCCTGGCGGTGAATGGTGAGATTTTCAATCATCTGGATATACGGAAAAACCTAAACGGGTCATATCAATTCCAGACGAAATCCGATTGTGAAGTGATACTAGCTCTTTATCGCAAACATGGTAAGGATTTCATTGAGAAATTGAATGGTCAGTTTGCTTTTGCTTTGTATGACGAAGAAAAAGATTGCTATCTCATTGCACGCGATCACATCGGGATAAATCCTCTTTACATGGGATGGGATATCCAGGGACAGTTTTATGTTGCCTCGGAATTAAAAGCGCTGGAGGGTGTTTGCAGCAAGATAGAAGAATTTCTTCCCGGGCATTACTATTACAGTCAGGAGGGAGAAATGAAGAAGTGGTATAAGAGGGATTGGGAAGAATACGAAGCAGTTGCTGAGGGAGTGACTGATATAGATGCATTAAGAAAAGCTCTGGAAGATTCGGTGCATAAGCAGTTAATGTCTGATGTTCCCTATGGTGTATTATTATCCGGAGGTTTAGACTCATCAGTTATTTCTGCCATTGCAGCGCGTTACGCCAGGAAGCGTGTTGAGTCGGGTGATGAGCAGGAGGCCTGGTATCCACGACTTCATTCCTTTGCTGTAGGTTTAAAAGGTTCTCCTGATTTGGTAGCAGCAAGAAAAGTTGCTGATTACCTTGGGACAGTTCATCATGAGATCTTATTCACAATTGAAGAAGGTCTGGATGCTATTAAGGATGTCATTTATTACCTCGAGACCTATGATGTTACTACCATCAGAGCAAGCACACCCATGTATCTGATGGCCAGGGTAATTAAATCGATGGGCATTAAGATGGTATTATCAGGAGAAGGAGCGGATGAGGTGTTTGGAGGTTACTTATATTTCCACAAGGCTCCGAGTGCGGAAGCCTTTCATATTGAGACTAACAGGAAGCTATCGAGGCTGCATACTTTCGACTGTTTGAGGGCCAACAAATCACTTTCAGCCTGGGGCGTGGAGGGGCGTGTTCCATTTCTCGACAAAGAGTTTCTTGATGTGGCAATGCGGATCAATCCTAAAGACAAGATGGCAGGTAATGGCAGGATCGAAAAATGGATCATCAGGAAAGCTTTTGAGGATTACCTACCTGAGAGTGTTGTATGGAGGCAAAAGGAGCAGTTTTCGGATGGGGTTGGCTACAGTTGGATTGACAAGTTGAAAGAGCTTACAAAAGAAAGTGTAAGTGAGGAGCAGATGACGAATGCTAAATTCAGGTTTCCGATTAATACTCCTATGTCGAAAGAAGAATACTTCTACAGGACTATTTTCCAGGAACATTTCCCATCTGATTCGGCTGCAAAATGTGTTCCTTCCGTGCCATCCATTGCATGTAGCACACCTGAGGCTCTGGAGTGGGATAAGCAGTTCAAAGAGAGTGCAGATCCATCAGGGAGGGCTGTTGTTGGTGTGCATGAAAATGATATTGAAGGATAGTTACTGCTTTCGTCATTCCCCTTGTGCCATTAGGTTCCCGCCTGCGCGGGAACCTAATGGCACAGGAGGAATGCTGAAAACGAAGAGCATTTTTACCAGA
>CAYUNU010000434.1:0-3577 GCA_964446195.1 uncultured Porphyromonadaceae bacterium
ACTGCGAGGAGGAAGGCTTTCTGCCAGTGAATGAAGTACTTTGCTTGTATTGGTTTTTTTGTTGAGCGAGGTTTTTGAACTATTGATTTTGCCTCTTTCAAGCAAGCGGCTTAATTCAGTGTATAAATATTGGGCATGTACCTCTGATAGTTTAGATTCTGTTCGCAGGTCGATTTGGTCGGTAAAAATGCTAAGGCCTACGGCATCTCTCTGGGAGCGTAATATCCTGATAAGGGCGGCAGCACAGTATATGCTGAAGTACAGTTTATTATGTAATTTGCCCTCTTTGTAGGGAAACAACATCGAGCTGGAGTTGTCAATAACAATATGGGCCTTGAGGTTTGTCTCTTCTTCGTACTTTTTAACAAATAGTTTTTCTGTCCGTGCATATAGTTTCCAGTCGATATGCTTGGTTGATTCACCAGTGTTGTAGTGTCGATGTTCTGCAAATTCAACAGAGAATCCATGATAAGGGCTTCGATGCAAACCAGTAATAAATCCTTCAACTACCTGTTTGGCAATGAATTCTATCTGGTTAAATAGATCAAGCTCTTCAATTTCCGCCAGGTTCTTCATAGATGCATTTAAACAAAAAAAGGCAAAGGATTATTCCCATGCCTGTGAATGGAAAAGATTTTGCTATTAAAGTAATGCGTCAATCTTTTCAACTAATACTCCTTTTGGAACAACCCCCACTTGCTTGTCGGCAACTTCTCCGTCTTTAAAAAACAGAATTGTAGGAATGTTTCTTATTCCAAACTTAAAAGAGATTCCAGGATTGCTGTCAACATCAACTTTGGCAACAACAACTTTATCTCCATATTCTTCTGCGAGTTCTTTAACAATTGGTGTAAGCATTCGGCAAGGGCCGCACCATTCTGCCCAGAAATCAACAAGAGCCGGTTTGCCAGCATTGGTTATCAATTCATCAAAGGTGGCATCTGTAACTTCTAATGTCATTTTTGTGATGTATTTATCATTAATAAATAATTATTGCTAAAATTAGAAAAAATCTCTGTGTACTCAGCACTATTCGATTTTATATTCTATAGCAGGATGGTGGTCGAGGAAAAAAACAAATTTTTTGTTTAGTTCTATCCTGTTAGATCTGCTGAACATCTCAACCCAGACTTTTTCTTTTGAGTTGAATATTAAAAACCGAAGAGTAGTGTTTCCCTTGTTTGAGCTAATTGCTTCATTAATTTCCTCTATAAATTCTGGAGTTATTTCTTCGGCAGATATTTTTATCTGAACGGATTTAATCAGAGTTTCTCGTATGTCGGATAAAAGGTGTATTTCATTCACCTTAAACTCCAGTTCATCTTCATTAAACTTCCGTGTTCCAACCTTTCCTTTCAGGAAGAGGGTATATCCCTCCTGCATATAACTTTTAAACTGCATGTAATCTTGTGAGAAAAACATCAGGTTCAAGGAATCTGTAAAATCCTCAATAGTTAGCTTACCGAAAGGTTTATTCGTTTTTGTTGTTCGGTGTTCTACGGAAGTTACAATGCCTGCTATCCTTACATCTTTTCCCTTGATTTTGCTCAAATCTTCCATTTCAGCCAGGTTAGAATTACAGAAGTGATCAATTTCCAGCTGATAATCGTCGAGTGGGTGTGCCGACAAGTATATCCCAACCAGTTCTTTTTCCAGATTGAGCTTTTGTAGGCTTGACCAATCAGTGCAAGTTGCAGGGTGAGGTTTCACGACATCGTCGGTTGTTATGCCTCCAAAAAGACTTTGCTGGGCGGCATTTTTTTCCTGCTGTATATTGTTGCCATATCGAACCAGATTCTCAATAAAGCTATTGCCTTTTTCATCCTCAGTGATGTATTGGCATCTTGCAAAAGTTGAGATATTATCCAATGCGCCGCTAAGGGCAAGTGATTCAAGGACTTTCTTGTTTATTGATTTAAGATTGATCCTTTCAATAAAATCATATATATCTTTAAACGGGCCATTGGCCTTTCTATCCACTACAATATCATCCACAGCGCCAGCTCCGACACCTTTAACTGCTGCTAGTCCGAACCTAATATTGCCCTGTGCATTAACTGTGAATTTCCTGACACTTTCATTAACATCAGGACCAAGAACATCAAGACCCATTCTTTTACATTCGTCCATGTAAGTCTTGATTTTTTTGATATCGTTCAGGTTCCGGCTCAGCACCGCCGCCATATATTCAGCTGGATAATTAGCTTTTAAGAAAGCTGTTTGAAAGGCGACAACTGAGTAGGCTGCAGAATGAGACCTGTTAAAGCCGTATTCGGCAAATTTGGCCATTGTAGCAAAAACATTTTCTGCCTTTTCCTTTGGGATTTCTTTTTTCTGAGCGCCTTCAATAAAGTCGATCTTTTGACGCTCCATAACATCCTTCTTCTTCTTTCCCATAGCTCTCCTGAGTAAGTCTGCTTTCCCAAGAGAAAACCCACCCATGATCTGAGCAGCCTGCATTATTTGCTCTTGATACACCATAATGCCATAGGTGTCCTTAAGCATGTTTTCGAGCCAGGGGTGGGGGTATTCAACTTCTTCGAGGCCGTGTTTTCGTTTGATAAACTGAGGGATGTAATCCATTGGGCCAGGTCGGTAGAGAGCGTTCATAGCAATCAGATCTTCCAAGACGTTTGGTTTTAATTCCCTTAGATACCCCCTCATCCCTGAGGATTCAAACTGGAACGTGCCAACTGTTTCGCCTTTTTGGTAGAGCTCAAATGTTTTCTGATCCTCGTAAGAGATATTGTCGATGTCAATATCAATATCACGAGACATTTTTACATTTTCAATGGCATCCTTAATTATTGACAAGGTTTTTAAGCCCAGGAAATCCATTTTTAGCATCCCTACATTCTCTATATGCTTGCCATCATACTGACTGATATAGAGTTCCGATTCTTTTGATGTGCTCAGTGGTATATGTTCGATCAAATCTTCTGGACCAATAATTACACCACAAGCATGAATTCCTGATTGTCGCACTGAGCCCTCAAGAGTTTCCGCCATGCTCAGCGTTTTTACGACCAGAGGATCACCATCTTCTCTTTCTTTTTTTAGTTCACTAACCTCTTCATAGGATTTTTTAAGATCCACTTTTGGTCCATCAGGTATAAGCTTAGTGAGGCGGTTTGCCTCCTGGAGAGGAAGGTTAATAACTCTGGCAACATCTCGAATGGCCATTTTTGCGGCCATGGTTCCAAATGTAATAATCTGGGCAACCCTCTCTTTGCCGTATTTTTGTACTACCCATTTCATAACATCTTCTCTGCCGTCTTCATCAAAATCAATATCAATATCAGGCATTGATATTCTTTCGGGGTTCAGGAACCTTTCAAACAGAAGCTTATATTTGATAGGGTCGATATTGGTAATTCCTGTGCAATATGCTATCGCAGATCCTGCGGCAGATCCTCGTCCCGGCCCCACAGCCACATCCATGTCACGCGCAGCTTGTATGAAGTCCTGGACTATGAGAAAATAACCTGCAAACCCCATGTCAAGGACAACAGTAAGCTCAAAATCAATTCTTTCCCGAATAGCGTCTGTTAAATCAGGATATCTTTCCTTGGCCCCC
>CAYUNU010000435.1:0-3574 GCA_964446195.1 uncultured Porphyromonadaceae bacterium
TAATAATCGGATAGAGTAGGGAATATCCAGTACTCATCGCCATAAACTATTCCTTCCGGATCGGCATACCAGCCTTCAAAAACGGGGTTTCCTGACCATCCGGCATTTTTAAATTCCTGGCGGGGAGTTTGGCCAAAAACCAAAGAGGAACAAGCCAGTAAAATAATAAGCAATTTTGAAGCTTTCATAAACTATTGATTTTGTGCAACATTAATAAATTCAAGCATATTATCAAGACTTGTATCTCCTTCAACTGAATGTGATGGTGAAAAGATATATCCTCCTGATTTTCCCATTTTAATCAGCTTCTCTGATTCGTTTTTTACATCTTCAACACTTCCATAAGGCAGTGTTCTTTGTATCGATAAACCTCCATGGAAGGCAAGCTTTCCAAGATAATCAGAATGCAACTTTTCAATATCCATAACCTCCGGCTGAAAGGGATTGAAACAATCCAGACCGGCATCAATAAGGGAAGGAAATAATTCGTCAACTTTTCCACATGAGTGGATCATAAGTAATCGATCTTCTTTCTTTACCGCAGAATACATCCTCTTTATAGGAGGGAGTAAAAACTCATGCCACAACTTTGAACCCATTATCAATCCCTTTTGTTGTCCCCAGTCATCCCCAAAATAGATGGCGTCGATGTCATATTTACAGGCCTCCTTAAGTTGTTCGATATTATAATCAGCAATTGTATTTAACAGCTTATGGGCAAAATCAGGATTGATCAAGAAGTCCATGAGGAGATTCTCCATACCACGAAGGGCCCAGGCTCGCTCGAAGAGAGAAAACCCAATCTGGAAAACCCTGAACATATCAGGTTTCCTGCCTATTGTTTCTTCAATTCCATTAAAAAATCTGGGATCCAGAGGATTTGGGAAATTGTAGCCTTTTAAGCTGGCTTCTGTTAGTAAAGGTTCATTTGGATTTCCAATATCTTTGTCAATTGTTCTATCCCAAACCACGCCAAAAACATCCCTGAAGTGATTTTCCTTAACTTTTTCAAAGAATCCAATATCTGAACCTAAATTGAGGATATGGTTTTCAAGAACTATATCAAGATCATCAAAACCATAATATGATTGAAGTTGTTGATGTGGTTCTATGGTAAACTTAAATGACCAAGGGGTATATGGTGGCTTTTCCTTGCGTAAAACTTTGTATATAATATCACGTTTAGTCATCGAAAGAACAAATGCTATTATTTATTTCCTAGTGCAATTTTTGCCTTATCCAGTATTGGGCGGGAGTATGATGTCATTCGCTGGAGTATATCTTTTGGGTCTTTATCCATAATAACCATATCCAAATATCCATTTGCAACATATCCTTCCTGAACCATGTGCTGGATATGTGCAATCAGATGATCGTAATATCCATTAATATTAAGTATTCCGCATGGTTTCCTATGTAGATCGAGCTGAGCCCAGGTAATCATTTCAAATATCTCGTCCAGAGTGCCGAACCCACCAGGTAAAGCAATAAAGCCATCGGCCATTTCCTCAATTTTTTTCTTGCGCTCATGCATGGTGTTTACAACTATTATCTCACTAAGTCCTTTATGAGCTACTTCCTTATCAACCAGAAAACCTGGGATAACACCAGTAACTTTACCCCCGCATTTAATCATCTCATCTGCTAGAACTCCCATAATACCAACCCAGCCTCCACCTGTTATCATGTTTAGTCCTTGGTCGGAAAATTGTCTGGCAAGTTCTTTTGCTACAGTAGAATATAAAGGGTTTGTTCCAGCACTGGAACCGCAGAATAAAGCTATGTTCTTCATAAAATCAATTTGCCCTAAAGTAAAGGATTATTATGGAAATGGCAGGGCTTTTTTCTAACTTACACCAGCCAAACTAAGTTGATGAAAACCATTATTATAATGCCCTCAAGAATAATCTTTTTGTGGATTGCTTTCCTTGCACTGCCATTATATAGTCAAACGGAATCACAACTTTTCGTCATTAGCAAACTTAAGGGAACAATTAATTTTGATGGGATACCTGATGATATTGCATGGAAAGATCAGGAGCCTTTTAATTTGATACAGTACCAACCCAATCATGGGAATAAGCCAAGCGAGGAAACAGTTGTCCGAATGGGATTTGATGATAATTTTTTCTACGTGGGTGCTTCCTTATATTATCAGGATGTTTCTATGATACAGGCTACCGGCAAAAAGAGAGATTATGCTCAGCAAACATGCGATTGGTTCGGGTTTCACATGGATACCTATAATGACAATCAGAATGCAATGGTTTTCTATACGAATCCAAACGGATTGCGTTTCGATGCCTCTGTTAAGCGTGATCTTAAGTCTTTTGATCAGGATGTAAACTTTAGTTGGAATACTTTTTGGGAGGTAAAAACTGTTATTGATGATAAGGGCTGGTACGCCGAGTTTAAAATCCCTTTGTCAAGTCTGCGTTTTCAGGAGGAGAATGGATCCGTTACCATGGGACTCACGATTGCTCGCTTCATCCCGGCAAAAAATGAAATGGATATTTATCCTGATATACCACTCGATTATAACAATGGTACCTGGATGCCTTCTCTTTCCAATGATGTGCAGTTCAATGGATTGTGCTCAAAAAAACCACTTTATTTAACTCCTTATATTTTAGCTGGTTACAGCCGTGAGGCTGTACTTGATGAAGCTGGGACTGCTTATAAGTATGATCATTCTCCGAAATTTGATGCTGGTCTGGATTTTAAAATGGGCTTGACAAATAAGCTAACAATGGATGTGACAGTTAACACTGATTTTGCTCAGGTGGAAGCAGATGATCAGCAGATAAACCTATCCAGATATTCCGTGTTTTTTCCTGAGAAAAGAGTTTTCTTTCAAGAGAAAGCTGATGCCTTTGATTTCTCTATGGGTGGACCAAATAACTTATTTTATAGCAGACGAATAGGACTAAATGACGATGAGCCTGTTAGGATTCTGGGGGGACTGAGAGTGTCGGGAAGAGCAGGGAATTGGGATATTGGTTTATTAGACTTGCAAACCGCAGGGATTAATCAATTACCTAGTGAGAATTTTGGAGTAATACGATTGAAGAAAACCACCTTTAATGAATATTCCTATGTTGGGGGGATGCTTACATCAAGAATTGGTGTGGATGGTGGATATAATGTGAATTCCGGACTGGATTGCAGTATTAGGGCTTTTGGAGATGATTACATGACCATTCATGCTGTTAGAACTTTTGAAACAGGATTGAAGCAAAATTCTAAATTGTTGGAACCTATGAGAGCACAATTTGTGTGGGAAAGAAGAAGAGATGAAGGACTATCATACGACCTCACCTTAACCTATTCCGGAAAAGAATTTAATCCGGAAATGGGATTTGTGTGGAGAGAGGACTATTATGGCTTATATAACATGTTCTCATATGGTTGGCTTAACAGTCAGTCATCTAAGCTTCTCCGACATAAGGCCCATTTTGAGTACATTAGGAACAATAGCCTTCATACAAACTCTCTTGAGTCATTAACGATTCAAAGTGGCTGGATGTATGAAGCAAAGAGTGGTTTAAATGGCGACATAGTCTATAATCATGAA
>CAYUNU010000436.1:0-3570 GCA_964446195.1 uncultured Porphyromonadaceae bacterium
TTAGCATCCTTTACCTCAAGCTTATCTTTTTGGTCCTCCACATCAGGATTAAGCATTGCCTCAGGGATAGTTTCCAGAGGTATATACCGGATATCCTTAGCAATATCAGCCAGACCCACGGTTTTATTATTCTTAACCATAGCTTCCAGATCAATAGCGGTCAAATCATCACTATTTCCTGAATCCAGATTCCTACATGCACCAAAAAACAAGGTTACAAAAACCAAGACACCAAATAAACGACCATATAATTTCATAATACAAATATATTAAACTTGTTGAGACGCATACTTGCGTCTCAATATACGATTGAATAAATCACCAATCCGTAGATCAGATAAGCAGTTTGGTATAATAGTCCATAAAGCACTATATCATTGAGCTCCAGGCATCAGAAAAAAACTCATCCGTAGGGATGGAATACAACCTGAGTTATCAGCGACTTCAGATAAATGTTGATCCTGCTGTGCATTATATTTCGGGTATTATCACGAGCTATTTTCATCTCTTAACCCTACCCTCTTCTTCAATAACATTCGATATGCAAGACAGTCTGCAAGTGAATCACATAATCTTCCATGGAGAGGAAATTGAGAGCTATAGTCATGATAACGACATCCTTACAATCAATCTGCCAGGCGATCTCTCGGATCAGGATATTGACAGTATACAGATTGACTATGAGGGAGCTCCTGTCAATGATGGCTTCGGATCGTTTACAACAAGCTATCACGACAGTGTACCCATATTATTTACGATATCTCAACCTTACGGCGCAAAAAACTGGTGGCCTTGCAAGCAAAACCTGAATGATAAAATAGACTCTATATCGATAGAAGTAACTTGTCCGGAGAAATATCGCACAGCCTCAAACGGAGTTTTAGTAAGTGACATTGTCAATCAGGAAAAACGAACCATGATATGGAAACATAAGCATCCAATAACGCCTTATCTTATTGCCATTTCTGTCACCAACTATATCGAGGGCCAGATGTGGTATAGACCAAAAAACAGCGACCCCATACCGATCATCAATTATGCATATCCCGAAAATATCAACACTTTATCAAAAGCTACACGAGAATTGGAGAAGGTGTTTTACTATTACTCTGATCTCTTTGGACCATATCCTTTTGCCGACGAAAAGTATGGACACGCCGAATGGGAGGTTGGTTTATGCATGGAACACCAGACTATGAGTTTTATGGGCTACTTTTCCAATTCGCTCCTGGCTCATGAGCTTGCTCATCAGTGGTTTGGCGATTATGTGACCTGCGCATCATGGCAAGAAATTTGGCTCAATGAAGGTTTTGCCACTTACTTTACTTTGCTAACAACTAAGGAGTTCTCTGCTCCCAGTTTATGGTTTTGTACACTAAAATCAAGAATCGCCGATGTGACATCAGAAGCCGAAGGATCAGTTTACCAAACAGATACTACCAACGCCTATAGTATTTTCAATCACCGCCTGGCATATAATAAAGGAGCCCTCGCTCTGCATATGCTAAGGTGGGAATTGGGTGATGAACCTTTTTTTAAGGCCATCAGGAATTATTTAGACAGGTATGCAAATGGCTTTGCTGAAACTGAGGGGCTAAAACATGAATTTGAGCTTGCTGCAGATACTACATTGACAGAATTCTTTTCAGATTGGATTTATGGAGAGGGATTTCCTTTTTATCGATATACCTACGAGCAAAACGAGAATAACGAAATAACTATAACGATCTATCAGAATACAAGCCACGCATCAGTAGATTTTTTCGAGATGCATATTCCCTTGCTTGTGTGGAACCCGCTAGAAGAGAAAAAATTTCGTTTGTACCACACCTACAATGGGCAGACATTTACTATTAATCCCGGATTTTCAAATGCAAAAATTTCTTTTGACCCCGACTATCAGCTCATCACAAAAAATCCAACCAGAATCTTCACCAGTAATTCTCAACTCCAGGGATTAGATGCTGACAATATTTCTTTATATCCCAATCCAGCATCCGGGGATATATTTTTGAAATACCCATGCCAGGAGTTACAAACGATACAGCTATTTAATTCAATGGGGCAAGTGGTTCTGGCGAAGGAAATATTCGGTTCTCCGGATCCCATAAGAATTAATGTTCGAGATCTGTCGGATGGCATCTACTTTTTCAAAGCCGGAACTTTCGTGCAAAGGATTTTTATTCATCGATAGAATATTCTTCCTGTATCAGCTATTGCAAAAAGTGTTCGGCTGGCAGATTAGACAAGGTCCAATTACAGTTTTTTCCTAACTAAATCTCCTACGACCTCCTCACAGGCATAGTCATACACCTGGCACCACCGCCACCTCTGGCTAATTCGGAGCCATCAATGGTTACAATACATTTATCATATTCATCAGGATGAATTCTTCCAGAAACAATATCCTTTGCTTTTAATATCTCAAACCCTTGATTATTTAGCTCTTCCAGGGTATGAACATTTCGAGAATAACCCATAGCCTTTCCGGGGGCAAAAGTGAAAAAGTTTGCTCCACTATGCCATTGTTCACGTTCCTGGGTGTAAAGATCGGCTTTCCCGCCACATGATATTGGCTTTAGGTCGATACCCAGATTTGACAAGGCATTTACCAGATTTTTGGCCTGACTGATTTTTACTTTTCCATTATCAATTTCAATATGGATTGTCTGATATTTATTCGGCTCCAGAATCAGTGGTTTATACACCAAACAATCCTCCGCGCTTAGGAGAGTAAAGACCATATCAAGATGTATAAATGACTCAGGCTGACTAGGAAGTTCCTGGACAATAATGTGTTTTTTAGTCTTTTTATTTTTAAAATGATCAATAATAAAATCTACACCTTCAGCGCTTGTACGTGCACCGACTCCAGATAATAGAATATCATCACTAACAACCTGTATATCTCCACCTTCTATTCTAATATTCCTGAGTGAAGGATGAGTCTTCCGTGGCTTTATAACAGGTGTTTTCAGTTTTGGATGGTACCTGAAAATAGCCTCCATTATTTGTGATTCTCTTACTCTGACTACGCTAGCCATGTTACCAATCAGGATCTCATTGCCAAGGGTTATAGATGCATCTCTGGTAAAGAAAAAATTGTGCAAAGGACGCAGCTCAAACCGTTCCTCGCTTAGGTAGCGCGAGAGATTGTTTTTATTCAGTAAAACACCCTCAATAAGCATTCTAGCTAATTGAGATGATTTCAAAACGCCCAACTCATCTTTTAAATTACAATCCGCAGTAGTACCACATATGCCATTCAACAGAAATAATCTTGCCTCTTGAATTTCAAGAGTTTCAGTTAACAAGTCCTTTACCTGGAATACTCTAGAGAGTTTTTTAAGAACACTATGAAATTGGGTATACTCTTTTCTGGCAACAGTAAGGTTCAAAATATCCGAATACAAAGCCCTCTCCGCATTTTCCGGAGTCATATTTTCAACCTCACTACCCGGGGTGTGCAATATCACTCCCTCCAGTTTACCAATCTCTGATCTTATATCTGCTTGAAAATGAGTCATCATGCTATTTTTATATTAATCCTGTAAATATAGCTATTTATGA
>CAYUNU010000437.1:0-3567 GCA_964446195.1 uncultured Porphyromonadaceae bacterium
GTCGTGGAATATATCCAAGGGTGTCACCTTCAATATCCTCTCTGGTTTGCATTATAGAGAGGCTGGCCCAGCTATCAACACCGGGAACAAATTCACCATTCACTTTCATGTCAACTCCGGCAGCATAACCATGACTTGAGTTATCCCCGAAATATCTTATTCGCACATTATCAACTTCATATGGTATCAGATCCCATAAATATTTGTAATATGCCTCAAAAACAAACTTAAATTCTCTTTTCCAGGCCAGAAAATATAAATCGCTTCCGGCAACTACATGCAATGATTTCTGGGCTACAATATCTGGGTTTAGTTCCCCTTGAAGATCTCTGAATTCTTTGAAAAATGGTGGTTGATGAAAAGCTCCTCCTGACAATCTAAAAGTAATATCTGTTTCCCATTCTGGCTTAAAGGCGATCATGCCACGAGGGCTTAGAATGTATGCCTTGTTAATGTCCTGGTAAAGAGCGCGCAGGCCGCTCGTGAAGGTTAAGGTTCCTTTTTCAAGTTGTTTGTGAAAACGGTTCTGAATGTGGCCTGATATCATCTGATGCTCCAATTGAGTCGAAGCTCGGTGTTGATCCCAGAGTTTTACTTCTGTCTCTGAGTAAGGCAATGAATATCCTGATGAATCCATCATAGTCCACTCCTTGATATCGTCACTTATGAAGCTGGTTTGGTACTTAACACCCCAGTTTAGCCCGTTGTTCCCAAATTTGTAAGAGCCCTTGTGACTTAGACTATATACATTAGCAGTGAGCTTGTTTCTTGCATGTTCCAGGAAAGTGCCAATGCCTAGATTTACCAGACTGTCGGCATAATTGTCAGACAAAAGGTCTCTATCTAGCTCATTAAGAAGGTATTGGCCTTGTATGTCAAATGTTTCTAGCTCATTAGTTTGAAAAGCAGAGAACAGAAGTTTTGCCTCAAAATTATCATTGGGTCGGTAATTTGCCCCAAGTGCACCCAAATATGTAGTGAAAACATCCTCTTCTTCTCCGTCAAAATAAACTTTGAGCTGAAGGGCTTCATGCACAGTCCCAAAAGAAGTTTCTCTATCGACTGGTACAAAACGATAATTATTATGAGCAATATTACCGAGGAATTCAATCTCAAACTCCGGACTTATATCGTAAGTAACATAGGTTTGGAAGTCGGCAAAACGTGGGTTGTAATCACCTTTTGTTTCCATACTATTCAACAGATATCTGTTCGACTTATACCTTACACCAGTTATTTGTGATAGTCGCCTTTTTGGCCCAGCGCCTTCCAGGTGAAAAGATCCACCCATAAGACTAGCAGAAGCTGATCCTGCGAAGGCAACGGGCTTTTTGTATCTAATATCCAGAACTGATGACATTTTGTCGCCATACCTTGCATCAAAACCACCTGCAGAAAATAATACTGATGAAACCATATCAGGATTAATAAAGCTTAAGCCTTCCTGTTGTCCAGATCTTATAAGAAGTGGACGGTAGACTTCAATATCATTGACATAAACCATGTTCTCATCAAAATTACCTCCTCTTACAGAGTACTGACTGCTTAACTCATTTGTTGATGAAACACCTGGCAAGGGTTTTAGTATCGCTTCGAAATTACCGGAAGCGGATGGCAGGTTTTTGCTAATAAGTGGATCTATTCTAGTTACATTTAAATCCAGAGCTCTGTCGGCTGTAACAATAATTTGTTCAAGATTATTAATATTTTCCTTTAGAACTGCATTTACAACAATAAATTCCTGCCCGGGATAATTATCAGTTGATATAATTATTTCTTTTTTATGGTAACCGAGGATAGAAAACTGAACCCTCAGTTCTTCTTCTTTTACTGTTCTGAATTTAAAATTTCCTTTTTCATCTGTTGTTGTACCGTGTGGCAGACCATATATCGATACGTTTACCAGTTCCAGTGCAGCACCTGTAGAATCTTTCACATTGCCCTGAATAACTATCCGGTTTTGTGCCATAAGCACTGTAGGGAAAAGGGCGCAAAGAAAAAACAATATATAAAACCGGTTTTTAGCCATGGGCACAAATGTAATGGTTAATAGTCTAAACGGAAAGGGATAAGAATTGGTATTAAAAGGACAAAGTAAAATTCAATGGTTTTGTAAGCCTTTGTTAAATAATGAGATTTTATTTTTTGCTTTTAAAATCGCCGTCTTTCAGTGCTTTGAAAAACTGAGCCCAGGCTAATGGGTTAGTAATATTAATCGGCGGAAGCTGTCCGGCCCAGTATAATTTACTATTATATCCCTGCATGGTATTTCTAAAGGCAGTAGTGGGGGTAGCCGGAGAGTTATACAAAAGGGTTTCCATATCTAAAATGGCCAGGTTTTTTAAAGCTCTATCCATATCAGTTACAGGTGGTACATATGCAATAACAGCTTTTCTAAACCTCTCGTAGCTTCCTTGCCAAGGTGTAATTATTAATTCCTGGATTTGTATAGTGTCCTGTTCAAGAATAATATCCTTTATTGCTTTTTGTGGTGAGTAATAATCGCTAACAAGCATGGTTTCCATTTTATAGCCTAAAGCTGAAAAAACCAAAGTGTCGGTACCTTGAACCGGGAAATTATAATACCCTCTAATATCACTCGCAGTTGCAATATTTTTATTTTTCAGGATAATGTGAACATAAGGAATTGCATGTGTGCTATCGGAAAGGGTTGTCCCGGAAATATGAAAGAATTTATTATCCCTAACTTTCTCCTGAGCTTCAAGAGCCAGAGTACTGAGAGTTAAAATCAGTGTGAACGATATAATTGTTTTTATATTCAAGAGTGTAAAAATAAGCTTACCTTAATACAATGCCAAACGAAAAAAACTTTACTTTTGTTTTAGGCACATACATAAATTGTGCCTTTAATTTTTTTTAATGGTCAGGCAATTAGAAATAGTCCTGCCGCCTTTTAAAAAGGGCATCCATTTAATCACTCATATTGTGGAAAATGGGCTCGGACTGAATAGAGAAACCGGAATTTTACATGTGTTTTTAAAGCATACTTCAGCTGGATTATGTTTAAATGAAAATGCGGATCCTTCGGTGAGATATGATTTGAACTCATATTTTAATGAAATTGTACCTGAGAACAACCTAAACTTTACACATACACTGGAAGGATCGGATGATATGCCAGCTCACATAAAAAGTGTACTAGTAGGATCTTCGCTTTCTCTGCCTATTTCAGATGGGAAATTGAACCTTGGTGTTTGGCAGGGGATTTATCTTTGCGAATTTAGAAATCACGGAGGTTCTCGAGAATTAATATTGACGATTCAATTTTAAAATATACTCCATATGGAAAAATTATTGTTATTAGGAGCTGAAGCTATTGCACAAGGAGCTATAGATGCCGGAATGTCGGGTATTTATGCTTATCCTGGCACTCCATCAACCGAAATATGCGTGTTTCGGGGAATGATCGGAGTTGTTCCACCTCAGCATCTTCTCACGTGTCCAGAGCCCATGTCCCACCGTTCCCCTACATGGCCCGTTGTTGGTGCCCAAGAAGACCCGGCTGAGTTTCATAAATATTTCGTGAAAGTATCACGTCTGTATCGG
>CAYUNU010000438.1:0-3562 GCA_964446195.1 uncultured Porphyromonadaceae bacterium
CGAAAGTACTATCAGACAGAAAGAGAATTCATATTTCCAGCCATTTGACTATAGGAAAGGATAATCCATTAGGTTCTGGGCTTTCTTGCAGTAATAACCAAGGAAAAAGGATATTGACTTTTGCAGACATTTTATACCTGAATCTTCACGGAAGTCATGTATTTATAAATGCTTGTGAATCCGGTTCAGGTCCTTTGAATGAAGGCGAAGGGCTTATGTCACTAGGTCTTGCCTTTGCCTTGGCTGGAAGCACATCAATAATTCAACATCAGTGGGAGGCACCGGATCGTGGGGCTTACAAAATATCATTAGAATACTATAAGAATCTATCCAAAAATAATCCTGCTAAATCTCTGAATAAAGCAAAACTTGAATACCTTGAAAACTGCTCATCCGGCTACGATCATCCATACTATTGGGCCGGGATAGTATGCTTTGGTGAAAAGGACTTAAAAAAGGATTTCAACTTTTTTTATGTTTTTCTTGCAGTTGTTTGCCTTGCAGGCTTCACAGTTATATTGCTAATTACTAATAGGTTAAAACATGATTGTTAATTTGGAATCTCTATAAATTAGGCTTTACCCTTGAAAACAAGGGTACAGATTGGGTGTGGCAGCATGTAACTTTAGATGCATAAATGCAATTTTTAAGAAACCAAAAGATGATATTACAAAAATTATTATTCCTAACAAGATTAGTTTCTATCAGCTTTTTTTCAACCATACAAGTCCATATAACTTCAAATTTAAATCTAAAAACTATGAGAAAAATTTTATTTGCTTTAGGACTTTTGACAATGGGATTTATTATTACATCTTTTACCTATAATCCCATACTAGAAGAAAGTCCATGTAAAGAAGTAGTCACTGGAAATTTACAATGTGCTGGGTATATGCATTGGAAATGTGTATATACTCCTACTGGTTGGACTGAGTACCTTCACAGCTGTAATTGTGAAATAACTACAGGTCAATGTCACATCGATGAATGTGATGGAGACAATCCTGATTGTGAAGTATTACCTTACGAAACTACGGAATAATAAAAAAGGAGGGGCCACAGCCCCTCTATTTATTAATTTCAATATGAGAAAGCTATTTATCCTTATTTTGTTTATCGCTACAAACCTTTCCGGACAAGAAGTTAAGCAAATAAATGTTTCTGAAATTATTAAGAATAGTAATGAAGCATTACTATCTGATTTAACTGATTCGATACGATATATTAAGCTAGAAACAACGCCTGAGTGTTTAATCGGTAAAATCGGAACTATTAAGATTATCGGAGATAAAATAATTATTCATGATAAAACAACTAATCTGTTATATGCATTTAGTGTTGAAGGTAAATACCTTAACAAGATTGGATCAATAGGGAAAGGGCCAGGTGAGTATACGAACTTAAGGGCTGGCTTTGTAATGGACTATTTTGAATCAACATTATATGTAATAAATGGCTCGCGAAAAGTATTAATTGAATATGACCTTGATGGTAATCTTGTTCGGGAAATTCCAACTAAGTTTTATGTCAGTAAATTAGCGATCACCAAGGAACATCTTGTTTGCTATACATCATCAGTTCACACAATAGCCTATGATTCAACAATTTTCCATGTTCTGAATCGAAGTGGGGAAGTAGTTTCAAAAGCTCACGAAGTGGATATTGAGCCGAATTTAGTCGAACACTCGTCCTTCTTATTTAATCGCAATGGGAGGTTATTTTATTGGGAGAGACCTTGGCATGAAATCTATAGCTATTACAATGGTAGCATAAGGGTTGAATATCATATAGATTATGGTAAACATGGAATGCCCAAATCTGTGTATTCTAACTATGAAACGTTTCCTAATGAGACTAAAAATTACATACTAATTGATATGATAACAATATATGACTCTATGCTATATATTGGAATAATGAATAGAAACTATCAAACATTCTATTACTATTTTAAGGATGGGCGGAAACTCTTGAAAACTACCTACGATAAAGAAGTACCAGGTTATGAAATAGAGAATGATATTGATTCTGGGCCAAACTTCAGTTTTGAATTATACTTAAATCCAAAAGAGGTTTGTCACGTTTGTGAACCATTCGAATTAAAAGAACATATATCCAAGAGGTCTGATGCCTTGCCAAATGATAGTTGGCTTGTAGATACTATTAATAGTTTAGATGTTATGGATAATCCAATACTTCAGATTATAGTTTTGCGATGAAAAAAAAGTTCACATTTCTAATTTCTGCTATTTTTATTTTAATTTGTATTTCAAGTATTGTATTGTCACTAAAATATCAAAAGCTTATTGGCGAATCCAACTACAATAGATTAGCATTAAGTGCTAATCATTCCTTAATAAAGGAAAAAATACTATCTGAGCTTAGACCATCACTCATTTTTGACGGTGTGGATTTAGCCAAAAGCGACAGTGTTTTCTCATTTGAGGATAGCAAAATGCATACTTTACAGGACTTAGTTTATTCTGATAATGCACTTATTCTAAGAATCTCACAAAATGATTGTAAATCATGTGTAGATAGCACACTCAGTGCACTGTCAAACTTCTATTCTGAATTTGAGGAAGGTGAACTGGTAATTTTGACTGATAAAAAAAACATTAGAGATATAGTTGTGTTTAGCCGATTTCACAAAATTCAAACCAACATTTATTACATAGAGCATGAATTCTTAGAAAGGATTAGTGTTTCCACTCCTTATTTTTTTCTACTTAAAGATCAGAAGTGGGTTATAAACTTTCATTTAATACATAATGGTAATCTAAGTTTAACAAATGACTATCTAAAGATAATTGCCTCCAAAATCAGTAGATCTAGAAATGCCAATTGAGGAGTAGGATTGCTTAAGTTTTTTGTGCAGTCTTAATTAGTTGTATATAATGTTATTATATTTATCTTCATTATTGTGAATACATAGGGATAGCCTATTAAAATAAAAGAAAAAACATGTCAAATAAAAGTCGCTTACGTAGATTTACTGATGCAATACCATGGCTAATTTTTGCTTTGACTCTCTTATATTTTGTGGGCTATTATTTCTTTTCCTATCGATTTTACAAATTGGCGATACTTGTACCAGCTCTTGTGACCTTATACATAGTTTACAAACATAAATTGAAAACTACCAGAAAGGCTGGAAAGATTAGTGATGCTGAGAAATAACAATTCAAATCCATTAGTTTTTATCACTAGTGTCCCATTAAAACGGGACGTTATTAAAAATTAAACAAATTTGGCTCATTAAGCCTAAAACGTTCTTTGTCATTTTGAAATTTAGTTCTATCGAATAGGTCTCGAAGATGAGTTTTATCTGTTAATGATATACTCAGGATCTGCAAAACCTCATATGTACTTCTGTCAAGTTGCATGTCTTTTTGGACGATTGCCACCAAGCAGTAAGTGCATATAGCAACGTAGATTTGAATCCGAACAGCATTTTCAGTAGTTCCCCAGAATTTCTTGATTTTCAGATGTTGCTTTAGCCATTTGAAGAAAAGCTCGACTTGCCAGCGGTTCTTGTAAAGATCAGCAACTTGAAGTGCAG
>CAYUNU010000439.1:0-3527 GCA_964446195.1 uncultured Porphyromonadaceae bacterium
TTAAAAAAACTATTTTTGACCTCACTTGTTTAAGCGCTTATGCACTGGGAAAAACGTTGGTTTCAATATTCGATATTACTACTTCTGGCTTTTGTTTGGGGAAGTTCTTTTATCCTGATGAAAATAGGACTGAAGAGTTTTAGCAGTAATCAAGCTGCTGCAATAAGGATATTGCTTGCCTCCCTGTTCCTTTTCCCTGTTGCTTTAAGGAATCTTAAAAAGCTGAAAAAGAAGGATATACCGAGCCTTTTAATTGCAGGTTTTATTGGCAGCTTCATTCCCGCCTTTCTATTTACCAAGGCGCAAACCAGGATCGACAGTTCACTTGCCGGGATGCTAAATTCCATAACACCGGTTTTTGCCCTTATCATTGGCTTAATGTTTTTTAAAACAAAAACCGGGTGGCGACAGATTACGGGGCTTGTTCTTGGTCTTGTTGGAGCTGTTGGCCTTATCTCTCTTGGTGAAGGAGTTTCCCTGGATCACATAAATACTTATGCACTATATATTGTCCTGGCGACAGTTATGTATGGGACAAATGTCAATGTAATTAAATCCAATCTCACTCACCTTAGCGGAGCCCAGATAACCTCCTTGTCCTTTATGTTTCTCTGGCCGGTGGCTCTCATCTATCTGCTAACAACAGATTTCACACCAGTAATGGAGAGTCCTAATTGGCATATGCACTTGCTGGCACTGGCTGCCTTGGGGATTATTGGAACAGCCATAGCAATGCTCCTGATGAATAGCCTGATTCGTTATTCTTCAGCAGTTTTTGCCACATCAGTAACTTATATTATCCCGATTTTTGCCATAATTTGGGGGCTTATTGATGGGGAGGTTATAACAATTTTGCATGTTGCTTGTATGACTATTATTATGCTTGGGGTTTATCTTATAAACACAAGGCAGAAGGCAGTAAAAAGAACAAAGTAAATACGCATATTTGCGTCCTTTTTTTTTAGCAACATATGAGCAAACAAAAAACCAAGACTGGAGTATTTCAAAGGATGTTGAATTGGACGGAGAGGGCTGGAAATGCACTGCCTCATCCTGCCACTTTATTTGCAATTTTTGCTCTTGCAGCCTTGGTTTTTTCGGCTGTGGGGCATTTTTTGGGTTGGGAGGTTGTCCATCCCGGAACAAAAGAAATTGTTAAGTCGGTCAACCTTCTTTCTCAGGAAGGGATTCACAGGATTTTACTTGAAATGGTGGATAATTTCACGGGTTTTGCTCCGCTGGGAATTGTTCTTGTAGCTATGCTGGGTATAGGTATTGCAGAGCAGAGCGGACTGATTCATGCTGTTATCAGGGCTCTTGTCTTGAATTCGCCAAAACACTTATTAACGTTTGTAGTTGTATTTACAGGAATCATCTCCAATATGGCTTCCGATGTGGGATATGTTCTTCTTATTCCTCTTGCCGGAGTTATTTTTATAGCAGTAGGCCGACATCCACTAGTTGGAATGGCGGCTGCTTTTGCCGGGGTTTCAGGAGGCTTTAGTGCAAATTTGGCTCTAGGGACAGCAGATCCACTACTTGCTGGTTTATCGCAGGAAGCTGCACAGATTCTTGATCCTTTGTATGAGGTTAACCCTACAGCAAATTACTTCTTCATGGTGGCTTCTACTTTCGTGATAGCGATTGCCGGAACTTTGGTTACAGAAAAAATTGTTGAACCACGCTTAGGCAAATATAATCCCGGTCCGGATGCCGAAGATCATAAGTTCGATAAGCTATCCAAAAAAGAGAGAAAGGGAATGTTGTGGGCTTCATTATTACTAGTGCTTATAATAGGAATTACATTGGTGGGACTTATTCCCTCTGACGGGTTTTTCAGGGGAACGGATGGTGGCTTTCTTTCATCCCCACTTATTAAAGGTGTCGTTGCAATGCTCTTTCTTACAGCAGGTTCAATGGGCCTGGTTTATGGTTTCATTACAGGATCCTTTAAAAATGATGCCGATGTTATGAAAGGGATGGCGGTATCAATGAAGACCCTTGCAACCTATCTGGTACTGGTCTTTTTTGCTGCTCAGTTTGTGGCTTATTTCAAATGGAGTAACCTCGGCATTATTCTGGCTGTCAAAGGCGCTAACGGTTTGATGGCGGCAGATATTGGTCTAATCCCATTGATGATTCTTTTTGTCCTCTTGTCTGCCTCCATCAATATGCTCATGGGAAGTGCCTCTGCAAAGTGGGCTATTTTGGCGCCTGTTTTTATTCCGATGTTTATGATCATGGGTTATTCCCCCGAATTATCCCAGGTTGTTTATAGAATCGGGGATAGCGTAACAAATGTGATATCTCCTATGATGAGTTTCTTTGCTCTGATCATTGCTTTTTTTCAGAAATATGATCCAAAAGCAGGGATTGGGACCATTATTGCTACCATGGTACCGTACTCCATGGTCTTTCTTTTGGTGTGGCTAGTTTTATTGGTAGGATGGCTCCTTCTGGGGCTGCCTCTTGGTCCGGATGCGGGTATTCATTACATAATGGGGAATTAGTTACCACTTGTTTCAACTAGTGGCTTGTGAAAGGCCCAGGAAACCAGGACTTTAGCCCAATGTCGCATAAATGTCGCCCTTCAAAATTTGCAAGTTGTGCTGGTTGAATGCTACATTTGTTCAAGCGAACTAAACCAATGACCAAGAACCAATTTAGCGATAGGATAAAACAGCTACGTGAGCAGAAAGGTCTGACACAATCGGAGCTGGCTGAAAAATCAGGATTAACGGTTAGGAGTATTCAGAGGCTTGAAAAAGGCGATAATCAGGCCCGTGGCGATACCGTTTATCGTTTGGCGAAAGCATTTGATGTACCAAGGGAGAGTCTTGTGATTGGAAAACTTGCCAACAGGCTTATTTACCTGATAATCTTGGCTCTTTCTCCATTAATTTTTCTTTTTATCCCAACCCTGGGTGTTGTATTGCCTTTAATATTGTGGCTTATAGGAAGGAGAAAAATTGAGAAGGTTGATGCAGTTGGTCGTCGGGTGATTAATTTTCAGATCTCATGGGTACTTGTTTACTATGTGGTAAATATGCTTATCATAAGTTTCGCTGTGGGTAAAATTTCGTTGTCGGGGCAGATTTCACTTTTCGAACTTAATGAAATAGCTTATTTACAGGGATTTAAGATCGGGATGTATATTGGTAATGTTATCCTGATATTAGTAAGTACATATTTCGTAATCAGGGTGGGGGAAACTAAGGTTCTTTGTGGATTTGCCTTCTATCGAAATAAAATCCATCCTGTTTTTCTGACTGCTTTTTTTATTCTTTTTGCCATCATCTCTTTAGAGCAATTCTACCCCAAGAAAGATTTGAAGGAAAAACCCAAAGAAGAAATCGTAGCGTTTGCCAAGGAGGCAATTTTCATACCTGTTATGAAGGATTTTGGGCATTCGGAGAAACTGAAGCAATTTCTTCATCCGGCAATGGATTCCTTACGAGTACATAGCGCAGTATCTCAACAATTCATACCGTGGGGTGAAATTTCTGAGAGTAAGAATGCAGCTACAA
>CAYUNU010000440.1:0-3527 GCA_964446195.1 uncultured Porphyromonadaceae bacterium
AACAGGACTAACTCAAGAGATGACAAATCCATTATTTGGGCTCACAATTTGCACATCACCAAGGGTGAATTTAAAATGACAGGTTTTCAAGAAAGTATTAAAGGCATGGGGTATATATTGGGACAAGAATTTGGATCTGATATTGTTTCTATTGGCGCATCCTTCAATAGAGGTGAATTTGAAAATTGGGGTCGCACCTTCCCTCCTGCAGCAGAGCATACCGGGGATGCTATGCTTGCCAGAACGGGTTTGGGTATTGGCCTTATTGATTTGACCAAGAATAATAAGAATGAGGCAGTAAGTACATGGCTAAATTCAGAACAAGTTATTCTTGGGCAGGAAGTCGAAATGACCTTTATACCTTCAAAATCTTTCGATGCCATTTACTTCATCGACAAGGTTAGCAGAACCATTCCAAATACAGAATCTCTTGAGAGGTTTAGGAATATGAATTAAGAAGAGTATAGTAAATCATTGCAGGCATGCAAACTGTTGGGAAACACCATAGTTAAATGAGTGAATATATTTACCCTATTAGCTGAATACTATATAGTCAACTCAGCTTCAATTTCCTCCAGAGTCTTACCTTTTGTTTCCTTAACATTAAAAATAATAAACACCAATCCGGCTAAACATATACCTGCAAATAGCCAAAAGCTTCCTGATATTTTTATTGAATCATTGATGATAGGGAAGAAGTATGCCAGGAGGGTATTCCCGGTCCAAAGGGCAAAGGTTGCGATGGCCATTGCAGTTCCCCGGAACTTATTCGGAAATATCTCTGATAGAACTACCCAAACAACAGGGGCCAAGGTCATTGCATAGCATCCTATTGCAGACAGTACAAGTATCAATAGAGGCGTGCCTTGAACTCCTGAGTGATAGAGGAAACCAATTATTGTATAAATAATAGCCAATCCCCCGGATCCAATAATAAGAAGGACCTTTCGGCCTATTTTGTCGACCAGTGCCATTGCAATTATCGTGAAAATCAGGTTAATAGACCCTGTAATAACCACATTGAACAGCATGTCGGATACTTCATAGCCGGCGGAGGAGAATACCTCATCGGCAAAGAGGAAGATTACATTAATGCCGCACCACTGTTGGAATATAGCCAAAACAATGCCAATAATGAGGACGGGCAAAACAGCCTTATTAAATAGTTCGCTGAGCTTAACTTTCACCTCTTTGGATGAGAAGGTCTTTTGTATTTCTACTCTCGTTTTTTCGGCGTAATCTGTTCCTCCAATTTTCTTAAGAATGGACAGAGCTTTTATATCTTGTTTTTTCTTTAGCAGCCATCTTGGGCTATCGGGCACCAGCCACATCAGGATAAAAAATAATGATGCAGGTACAATCTCGGCCCAGAACATGAAGCGCCATCCTTGCTGACCATTCCAGGAGTTCAGGATGTCCAGACCACTAGCCTCTACGGGAACGGGTTTGGCAATCATGAAGTTGACTAGCTGGGCCATCAGGATACCAATCACAATGGTGAGTTGATTTATTGCCACAAATCTACCCCTGATATTTGCCGGGGATACTTCGGCTATATAAACGGGTGAGAGGTTGGAGGCTAAGCCGATTCCTATTCCTCCAATTATTCTGTAAAGTACAAAAATTGAAAAGGTGTTTGAAAAGCCTGTTCCTATTGCTGAAATCAGGAATAATCCGGCTGCTGCAATCAGCAAGCTTTTTCGTCCAAATTTGTCGGAAAAAACGCCAGCCAGGATGGTGCCAATAATGCATCCCACCAAGGCGCAGCTTACTGCCCATCCCTGTAAATTAGCTTCGGATGCTATGTGAAAAAACTGTTCGTAGAAGGGTTTGGCACCGCCAATTACTACCCAGTCGTATCCGAATAATAGTCCTCCCATGGCAGAGACCAGGGCGATTCCGGTGATGTATTTTAAGTTGAGATTTTTCATATCTGCTTTAGTTGAGACGCGAGGTATCGCGTCTTTACTTGTCTATTCCCAGTTCATGGAAGCGGGCGGCGGCGTTTAGGAAGTGGGCGGTGATCCAGAAGACGGTCCAGCTTTCTGAGTAGCCTCCTCTTAGTTTATATACATCCGACATGTCGCCATGCTGGGCGAAGTTTGTGTGTTGTAGCTGTTCTCCCTGACTGCCAAAAGGATCGATCAATTGGCCACATGTTCTGTACATCACTAAAGCCAGTTTCTTAAGCCTCTCGTCTTTCAAAATTTGGCCCATCCTGTAGATTTCAGGCGTGTAAAAAACACCAAAAACATCTATATGTTGATTTTGTGGCGATACAACCGTCCATCCTCTGGTTTTAAAGTTATGGTCGGCCATGCGTCCAGGAGGGAGAGGGATGTCCCAATCAACTACATAGCTGAGGC
This sequence comes from uncultured Porphyromonadaceae bacterium, assembly GCA_964446195.1. Classification (GTDB taxonomy): domain Bacteria; phylum Bacteroidota; class Bacteroidia; order Bacteroidales; family UBA12481; genus JAUVKA01. The sequence goes on from CAYUNU010000440.1 coordinate 2,367, forward strand.
ATACATCACATGCATGTTTGGCCCAAACGAGGTGTTCCGGACTCTTAGTGATTTCATAAACGGCCAAAAATCCCTGAAAAGCAGCCCAGGCTCCTTCCTTATCTTCTCCGTTAGCATCAAGGGTGCCTCCCCAATATGGCTCTTCCATTGAAAGGTGCCGGTCGGCATAATAATTGACTCCCTTAAGTGCTGCATCAAAGTATTTCTGAGTTCCAAATAGCTGATAGGCAACAGCCAAAGGAGCGATATGGAATGCTTCTGCAGTAGATCTGGGTTTCCAGTCAGCATCCAAAATCCTAATTGCTGTGACATCACAAGCATTCTTTAGAAACGTTTCCCACATTGATGAATCATAGTTCCCACTTTTTCTAGCAGCCCCAATAGCTTTGGCAATATTGTACATACCCTGACCCATGGAAACATGATCCGGTGCATGCCAATTGGAGTTTTTTACATCATATCTAACCGGAAAACCTTCGTCAGATATGGGTGAGGTGGTCAGGAAATCAAGAGACTCCTGTATCATATACTTATAAGAAGGGTCGGGGAAAGATGTTTCAAGTTCCTGGTAGGCATATCCGCATGAAGCAGCCTGACCGCACCAACCCATTACGATGTGCTTCCCATGTTCTGCTGGGTACATACTGAATCCCGGGTTGTTTGCCTCCTCGATCCACCTCGATTTAGAAAAATGTAGTTTTGATTTAATAATCTCGTTGAAAGAGGGTAGGTCATCTGCGTAGTACGGTTTAAAAATGTCCAGAGACTTGTAAATTGGTTCTTGGAATGCAGTGCCTTGTTTTTCAATGGGATAAACATCCAGATAATAGGTCTTTTCTATAACTGTTCCAGGTTCAATATTCAGATATGTGTTGCCATATTTCATTTGTTTGGGCTGTAAAGCCTTGGCTACACTTTTCACGTTGTTATATGTTATTGGTCCCGTCAGAAGAGTTAGTTCAGAATAGGTATTATGGGCAGTTACACCCATCGACCACCAGTGGTCTGCTAAATTTTTGTCCTTAAGGGGGGAGGGGATTGTATGTATAGCAGCACCGAATTTGTTTTGGCCATTTCCCGATTCTAAGCAGGCAAAAGGCATGGGATATCTGTGTTCTTCAAAAATTGCCATTTCCCCTGGGTCTCCATGATACCAAGGAA
>CAYUNU010000441.1:0-3509 GCA_964446195.1 uncultured Porphyromonadaceae bacterium
AAAACCTGCTGTATTTCTGTTATTTGGTCCACAATCCCATATGCACTGTTGCACATTCCCTGATTCGTCTGCTATCATCAATCGACAGGAATCAAAATCATCATTGCTTAGCTGATCATTCTGATATAAAAAGTTACCGTCTGGTAATGTGTGAATATTATTAAGCCTAGTTGGAAGATTTATCGTTTCTATCCATATTCCATTTAGATCATACCAATGGACTTTCCGTCTACTAGATTCAAAGACAAACACTTTGCTTCTCAGATAATCCATTCCTGCATCAGATGGACTGAAAAACTCACCTGGACCCTTGCCAGGATTTTTCAAAACAAATTGAACCTGACCATCTTTGTTAAAAACACAAATATTCTTGTTCCTGCTGTCTAATATAATGGTGAAATTTTCATAGAATTTCATTTTAACAACTCCACCTGAAAGGAACCATTTGCCCTTCCCATCTAATACCAGAAATTCCACATCCTTTACAAAATCACTAAGAAAGCCCTCATTATTACTTGTCAAAACTTCTACAAGGTTTGCTTCTATTAGCTCCTTTGATTTAGAATTATCAATAGAGCAACAGGAAAAAAAGGAGATAATAAAAATGAATAATATGAGCTTGTTTATCATTTCTTAAAAGTTTGCCATTTAACTGTTTGACGAATTTACACAATTTACACAGCATTACTTGGCTATTACTAGATAATCCGGTGCAAAAAACAATCAATACCGGAAAAGAGAGAACAGTTGTTTCTCGCGGAAAGTTAGGGCTTTTTTTATTTGTATTTGGGCTTCATTTCTGTATGTTTAGAAAGCGGATCAGCAAATATTTGCTTTTAAAATTCTATGTAAGTTATTTAGTAACTTCAAAGTATCAACTAGATCGAATCATTAGATATAATATACAGAATATTAATACTTTGAAAACCAAAGCCCAAGATTATGAAAGCTAGAAGAATTACTATTGCAGTAATAATTGTGATTTTATTAGGCGGATTTATTTACATGAATCCCCTCCTTCCAATAATAACCGGCTATGCAGCCAAAAATCTTTCCTCAGGTATTTTTGTTGCAGAAAGAAGTCAAGAATCGCTTGAAGCTAATGACCTGAATTTTTCATTCATCAAATTTGTGAAAAACAAGGTCGATTATGAAAAAAAGGAGGTTAAAAGTCGGTTTCTGTGGCATAGTTCAAGGTCGGTGTATAACGAAGGTTTTGGTTGTACTCTGGTAAAAGATGCTACGGTTGAAGAAATACATTCGCACTTGCATTCTTCAACAACAGTATTACCTGAAAACCCCGACACGATTGCCTGGCCTATGGGTAATTTGCTTGTCGACACGATCCCATCAGGTATCGACATGGATGCGCTTAATAAAACTATGGACATGGCTTTTGCCGATACAATTCCGTTTAAAGGAACATTTGCAGCAATTGTTGTGTATAAAGGCCAAATTGTTGCGGAGCGTTTCCGTAATGACTTTAAGCCGCAAAATAAATTCCTGAGCTGGTCAATGGCAAAAAGTTTTACCAATGCATTGGTGGGAATAATGGTAAAAGAAGGAATATTTGACATTAACAAACCCTTGGATATTCAGGAGTGGCAGCAAGATGATCGCAAAAACATTACCCTAAATAATCTGCTGCATATGAACAGCGGATTAGAATGGAACGAAGATTATGGCAACAATTCCGATGTAAATATTATGCTGCATAAAGATGGAGATATGGGCCAGTATGCTATTGACAAACCATATAAATACCCGGTCGATTCGATATGGTATTACTCATCAGGAACAACAAATATTGTTGGTTTAATAATGCGGAAGTCTTTCAATTCAGACGATGAATACCATCGTTTCCCAAGAGAAAAATTATTCAATAAAATAGGTATGCGTAGTGCCATTTTTGAACCCGATGCATCGGGAACATTTGTTGGTTCGTCATATTTATATGCTACAATGCAGGATTATGCCCGGTTTGGTTTACTTTACCTGAATGATGGCAACTGGTTAGGTGAACAAATACTTCCAGAAGGATGGATTAAATATTCTACAACTGAAGCAAACGGTTCAGACGGACAATACGGAGCATTCTTCTGGTTAAACCTTGAAGGAACCAACTATCCCGATGTTCCGAGAGATATGTATAGTTGTAATGGTCACGACGGACAATTCATATACATTATCCCATCAAAAGATCTGGTAGTTGTACGAACCGGATTTTCTAAACACGGCGATTTTGACAACAATGAATTCCTTGCAGAAATAGTTAATGCAATAAATTAGGTTTATAAAGTTCAATATCGTTTATGGCTTGCAAGAAACTTGCAACACCCCCCCTAAAACAAAAAAAACACCTATACATGGGATGTGTAAGTGTTTGATTTCCTTGCGCTTCATCATGGACTCTAACCATGGACCCTCTGATTAACAGGGTAGAAAGCCGACGTTACAAAAGGTTATGAAAATTTGGTTTTGGTTGTCCAAAAACAAGAAGTTCAAGACAAAATCGATTGGATAATCGGGCTTGTCAGGACGTTAAGAATGGTGCCCGATAAATTTTTCAAGCATATTGAAGGGACTGAAGGACTTTTTGAAATCAGAGCCAGGGTTGGCAGTGACACTTATCAGATTTGCTGCTTTTGCGACGAAGGTAAGTTGAGAATCCTGCTGAATGGGTCCCAGAAAAAGACCAAAAAGACGCCGAAAAATGAAATTGACAGGGCTGAACGTTTAAAACAGAAATATTATGAAGAAAAATCAAGAAAATAGTCTTGTCTCATGGGACGACCATCTGGTTGAGAAATATGGCAAGATGGGTACTCCGGCAAGAGCTAAATATGAAGAGGAATTTGAAAATTTTAAAATAGGAGTTCTTATTCAGGAAGCCAGGAAGCAACTCAATCTGACTCAGGAAGAACTCGCACTAAAATGTGGGACTACCAAGAACTACATTTCAAGGATTGAGAACAATGCCAGTGACATACGTCTTTCAACGCTTATGAGGATAATTCGTGAAGGTTTGGGTGAGGTTATTGATGGATTAATCTATCGAGATACTTTATTAGACCAGTATCATAATCACGAGGACGCAGCTAACATTAGATATCGTTATCGAAAGCAAAGTCAAGCCATTGTTCTTATTTTTCCATCTATTGACGTCAGATTCACCCTTATTTTTGAGAATAAGTACTGGGAGCCTTCTATCGAGGAACAAATTGATCAATTACAAATTTCAATTTACGGTTTGAATAATGGTGAATCTTACGGAGTGCTAAGGATGGTAACGGACAGGAAGAATGCGTCTGATGAAATAATTGAATCATGGTATGAAAACTTAGCAATCCAGATAGGTGAATTCCCATTAGGTAGACATTCTGTCGTAAATAGGCAACCCATTCTTATTTAAAATATACAGCTCATTCTGCACTAAAGTAGGCAGTCCATTCTCCTGCAAAACAGGCAGTCGATTCTGCGGCAAAGCAGACAGTTTTCTTCACTAAAGT
>CAYUNU010000442.1:0-3508 GCA_964446195.1 uncultured Porphyromonadaceae bacterium
GCTTATCGACTCATCATCAGATCTTTCGCTTAAGTCAAAAAGCATTGTGTCACCCAAATCTTGCTGGAGATAGACTCCATTGGGCAGATCCTCTATATATATTTCAGGAACAGGCAATCCCGCTTTACGAAAATGCCGGGAGAAATACACAAATGCAGCATTCTCCTTTTTATCGCTATGATACACGCCAACAGCCGAAGTGGAATCAGAACTCAGTCTGAAATATTTTCTTGATGACCCCGATTGGGGTAAAGGTAAAATGGTCCGGGCTTTACTACCGGACCATTTTACAAATAGTTCATCCAAAAGCTCAGTTGGCCTCAGCATATTTCCTTACTTAGCATAATTGACTGCCCTTGTCTCACGTATAACAGTTATCTTCACCTGCCCCGGATAGGTCATTTCATCCTGGATTTTTTTAGCTATATCGTAGGATAAAGTTTCTGCTTCTTTGTCTGAAACTTTCTCCGATCCAACCACTACCCTTAATTCCCTACCTGCCTGAATAGCATAGGTTTTCACAACACCCGGATGGGTCATAGCCAATTCTTCAAGACCCTTCAGCCTCTTGATATATGACTCAACAGCTTCACGTCTGGCACCTGGTCTGGCTCCGGATATAGCATCACAAACCTGAACTATCGGAGCAATCAATGTTGCCATCTCAACCTCCTCATGGTGAGATCCAATAGCATTAATAACATCAGGTTTCTCCTTATATTTCTCAGCCAACTTCATTCCAAGAACTGCATGTGGCAATTCCGGCTCTTCATCGGCAACTTTCCCTATATCGTGAAGCAAACCTGCTCTCTTGGCAATCTTAGGATTCAAACCTAACTCAGCCGCCATAATAGAACAGAGATTTGCAACCTCTCTGGAGTGTTGAAGCAGGTTTTGACCATATGAAGAACGATACTTCATCTTACCAACAAGCCTCATCAATTCAGGATGCAATCCATGAATACCCAAATCAATAGTTGTTCTTCTTCCTGTCTCGCTTATCTCTTCCTCAATTTGCTTATGTACTTTTTTAACAACTTCCTCAATACGGGCAGGATGAATACGCCCATCAGTTACCAGCTGGTGAAGAGCCAGCCTCGCTATCTCACGACGAACAGGATCAAATGCTGAAAGAATGATGGCTTCCGGTGTGTCGTCAACAATAATCTCAACTCCCGTAGCTGCTTCAAGTGCCCTGATATTACGGCCTTCCCTTCCTATTATCCTTCCCTTAATATCATCATTTTCAATATTGAATACCGTTACAGAATTTTCAATGGCTTCTTCAGAGGCAACTCGTTGAATTGTATTTATAACAATCTTTTTAGCATCCCTGGTAGCATTCATCTTAGCCTCATCCATAACTTCGGAAATATAACTCATGGCCTCAGCCTTAGCTTCCGATCTTAGTGATTCTATCAGGTTCTCCTTTGCTTCAGTGGCCGAAAGACCAGAAATAGCTTCTAATTTCTCAACGGCTTGTGCTTGTACTTTCTCCAACTCCTCGGCTCTCTTGTTTACTAGCGCCATTTGATTATCCAGGTTTTGCCTGATAGCATCATTCTCTTTTATCTTCCTTTGGTTCTCTTCTATCCTTTGTGATAAGTTAGATTCTCTTTGCTTAATTTTATTCTCCGACATGAGAATCTTGCTGTTTTTCTCATTGATGAGTTTCTCATGCTCTGTTTTTAGTTGCAGGAATTTCTCTTTAGCCTGAAGAATTTTATCCTTCTTTATCATTTCTGCATCTCCCTCTGCCTCCTTCAGGATATTCTTTGCCTTGTTCTGCAGGCTCACTCTCCCCAGGAAAAAAGCCAGAATACCACCAACAAGAAATGCAAGGGCACCTACTATTATTGTATTTGTTTCCATATAGTATCTATTATTGTTTATATTTAAAAGGGCATGGCCCATTACTTCATAAAAAAACCCGTACTAGATCCTTTGAAAGAAAACCCCAATATGACAGGGATGGAGTCGCCAATCACTTCGAACGTCCACCGGCTTCCTGAGAAGCTCCTCCGATACAAGTACCGGGATAGAGAGGCCTGTTCTAGGTAATTATGAGCATAACTCCAATTGCAAAAATGTTGAGTTTTACAAATACCAAAGGATTAATACGGGCAGTAATATTATTTAAAGAACGCGCTTACTCATTTTGAACTAAATCATCCAATTCGTCTGTCAATTTCTTTAATGCCGACATCATCGGTTGATTTTCCATCTCCTCAGTCAAATCTAACTCTTTTAGCACAAATTGCAAAGATGTCATGCATAAAAAATCCTGAACATCTTTATCTCTGTATTTTTGCTTGTATTGTGCTACCTTTTCATTTATCAGTCTTGCTGCTTTTCTGTACCTTTCCTCATCCTCCCTCTCAATAACAAGTGGATAGTATCTGCCAACAATCTGCAATTTAATGTGGAACTTACCATCCATCCTTCCCGCTTTATATGTTCAAAAGAGCAATACAATTATCAATTTCCCGCACTATCCTATTCAATTGTCCCCTGGCCTCTTCTTTATCTTCTATCGGACCAAGGACATTAGTGGCGATCTTCGCCGTTTCATACCGTTGCTCTAAATTTTCAATTTTTGCTTTATACTCCCTTAACTTTTGGTTAAGATCGTCATTTTCTAGGCTTAACTGGCTATTGTGCTCCCTTAATTCCGAATACCTTTCCATCAAGATGTGGACCCGGTCTATTAAGTCTTGCACTATTATTTCCTGTTCGCCAGCCATGCACTATTATTTATGACAAAAATAGCACACGGTATCATCATATCAAAATAAAACATTATTTACTAAATTTGGCACCCATGCAAATAAAATCAGCTACTAAAATATTTATAACTATACTGTTTGCTGCCCTCGTTCTTTCAAACGGAGCATTCAGTCAGGTCGAAAAGACAAAAAAAGGTTTCAAAGCACCACTGAGTATCGATTTGTTTCTTGCTGGTAATTTTGGAGAGGTGAGAAGTAATCATTTTCATTCGGGAATTGATCTGAAAACCGGAGGTCAAACAGGGGAACCTGTCTTGGCAGTTAGTGATGGCTATGTATCAAGGATAAAGATACAAGCTGGCGGATATGGGAACGCCCTGTATATTACCCACCCCAATGGATATACCTCTGTATATGGCCATCTGGAAAAACTCGACAAAAAATTGGAATCTTATGTTAGAGATCAGCAATATCGTCTGGAATCTTTCGGTGTAGACCTTTTTCCAAAAGCAGGATTGTTTTCCTTTAAAGAGGGAGATATCATTGCCCTTTCAGGAAATTCAGGAAGCTCTCAAGGCCCTCACCTTCACTTTGAACTCCGAGATTCCCAAACCGAGAATCCCCTAAATCCCCTCCTATTCCCTTTCAATATACTAGACACAAGTCCCCCTGTTATTTACAGTATAAGCTTTTATAGTTTGAATGGCAGAAATGGCTTAAAAAAACCCACCAGGCATGAGGTATACGGATCAAATGGGAAATACTATATTAATTCCAGGCAG
>CAYUNU010000443.1:0-3507 GCA_964446195.1 uncultured Porphyromonadaceae bacterium
ACGTTCTCATAAGCTGCCAGAGCTTCCTCGTTCTTGCCCAAATTCAAGAGTCTGCCATTACATGAATCACATCATACAAGGTTAAACTCGATTGATTGTCCTTGAAAAAGAATCCTCCTCCTCTACCTTTCATAGAATCCATTAACTTATTCTTGGTGAGTATTTGAAGTATTTTAGCAGTATATGCTTCCGGGGCTTCAATTTCTTTAGCGATCTCACCAACACCTGGTCTTTTTTGTTCCCAATTTCGCAATTGTACAAACACTAAAGCTCGAATGGCATACTCAGTACTTTTGGATAACATAATCTATTTGTTTAAAAATTCACTCTCCAAAATTAGAGCTTTCTTAAACAAAATGTTGTTTTCTAAATGAATATGTCGGTGTAAATCGATTTCAAAATCCTTCAATGTTTGATAAGTTATTTGAAACGTGCTACAACCATCTGGGGGGCAGGTATAAGAAGAGCTTAGAGCTGAGATTTTTTCAAAACGTACGCCTTCCGTTTGGTGTTCTGCATCCATTACAGCAATCATCTGACTCGCATGTCCGAATTCACCTTTTCCACTATTTTTATTTCCTTTACTAAGTACCATCTTACGGATATATGGGAAAAGCATTAGTTCCTCTTTTTTCATGTGCGCACTTAGGTTTTCCGCTGCACCGTCGAATAGCTGCTTGATTTCAAAAAGTTCCGTATGATTCTCTCCATGTACATCACAGAGCTTTTGTAATTTCTCTTGAAGGAACGGAATATTCTCACTCACATAAGAGTGGTGTCGTTTCTCAATATAATCGCAAAGCTGATCCAGTTCAAGCCCATCGATATATTTTGAATCGGGATCATTTAGCTGAACTAAAATTTCTAACTCAGGCACCAATAGGTCTATATCAAGATTTGATTTTTTGCAAGCTTCACCAAGGCTTATTCCACCACCACAACAAAAATCAATTCCATTCTTGTCAAATATCTGTGCAGTTTTAAAGTTGGCTTTCACGATGTCTCCAACTATTGTATTTTTATTTATATCCATGATAATTGTTTTTTTGTTTTTACAAAGATAGAATATTTTATATAAAGACAACGATGTCCTTTTATAAAATATTCTATCTTTGCCTTCATTAATTATAAAATCTAAAAAACTATGAACACTAGAAGACTTTGGATTGGATTTATTCTGGTAATGCTTGTTTCATTTGGAATACTAGGTTACTATGGGCGTGAAATATATCGCGAAGCGCCGCCCATACCGGAAAAAGTATTATCAAGCAATGGAGAGGTATTGTTTACTGGTCAGAACATTAGAGATGGTCAGAATATCTGGCAATCTATGGGTGGCCAGGAAGTTGGGACAGTATGGGGCCATGGCGCCTACCAAGCGCCGGACTGGACTGCTGATTGGTTGCATAAGGAAGCCGTTTATATTCTCGATCGGTTTGCTCAAACCGAGTTTGGTACTCAGTACACAAAGCTTGATGAAGAACAGCAAGCTATGCTTCAGATAAGGCTTCAGAAGGAGCTGAGGACTAATACTTATGACAAAGGGACTAAGACTCTGCACATATCAGAGCTACGAGCTGATGCTATTAAAGCTGTAAGTAGTCATTATAAGGGTTTGTTTATGAACGGAGAAGAAGAGGCTCATCTTCGTGAGGCCTATGCCATACCTGCAAATAGCATAAAAGATGAAGGCAGAATGGCTAAAATGAATAACTTCTTTTTTTGGGCTACATGGGCTACAGTAACAGAACGTCCCGGACAAGAAATCAGTTATACTAACAACTGGCCACCCGAAAAATTAGTTGCCAATGAGCCAACAGGGTCTTTACATCTCTGGACTGGGTTTAGTGTAATTGTTTTGCTTATTGGTATTGGTTTATTGGCTTGGTATTATGCCACTCGAAGGAAGGAAGATGATGAAGATGATGACGTTCCAGAGGTAAATCCTTTATCTGGTATAAAGCAAACACCTTCCATGAAGGCAACATTAAAATATTTCTGGGTAGTGACGGCACTTATTTTAGTGCAAATTTTAATGGGGGTCATCACAGCGCATTACGGAGTTGAAGGCAATGGCTTTTATGGTTTACCGCTTGCCGATTTCCTACCTTATTCTGTATCCAGAACATGGCATATTCAATTAGCGATATTTTGGATAGCAACCTCATGGCTGGCAACAGGTTTATTTATTGCCCCAGCAGTTTCAGGGAAAGAGCCAAAATTTCAAAAACTTGGGGTTGATATTCTATTTGGTGCACTACTTGTAATCGTGGTTGGCTCATTAGCTGGTCAATGGATGGGCATCATGCAGAAATTAGGCTTAACTGAAAATTTCTGGTTCGGTCATCAAGGCTATGAGTATGTTGACCTCGGCCGTTTTTGGCAAATTTTTCTATTCCTGGGCCTATTTATTTGGCTGTTTTTAATGGGTAGAGCATTATTGCCCGCGTTAAAAGAGCGAAATGAGAATCGCCATTTGTTATTAATGTTTTTAATTGCTTCAATAGCTATTGCCTCTTTTTATGGTGCTGGATTAATGTGGGGACAACAAACTCATCTTTCAATTGCCGAATACTGGCGATGGTGGGTTGTGCACCTATGGGTAGAAGGATTTTTCGAGGTATTTGCTACTGTAGCTGTTGCCTTTTTATTTGTACGTATGCAACTAATAAAAGCTAGTGTTGCGACATCGAGTGTACTATTCTCTACGATTATTTTCTTATCAGGAGGTATTCTTGGCACTTTCCATCATTTATATTTTGCAGGTACTCCCACTGCTGTACTAGCTCTGGGTGCAACCTTTAGTGCCTTAGAAGTTGCACCTCTTGTATTTATGGGGTTTGAAGCTTATCACAATTTAAGACTGACTCGTGTTAAAAGTTGGGTAAACGTATATAAATGGCCTATTTACTTTTTTATTGCAGTTGCATTCTGGAATTTAGTAGGTGCCGGCATATTTGGATTTTTAATAAATCCTCCAATTGCACTGTACTATATGCAAGGTTTGAATACAACCCCTGTCCATGGTCATACTGCAATGTTTGGGGTTTATGGAATGTTGGGTATAGGCCTAATGCTCTTTGTATTAAGAGATATGAACATAAAAGCAGAATGGAAGGAGAAGCCAATAAAGATCGCTTTTTGGTCTTTAAATATTGGCTTATTACTAATGGTGTTAATTAGTGTTTTACCTGTTGGTTTAGCTCAAACTGTTGCTAGTGTAAAACATGGCTTATGGTATGCTCGATCGGCAGAATTTCTTGGTACACCAGCCATGGAGACACTGCGCTGGCTTCGGGTAATTGGAGATACGATTTTTGCAGTTGGGGCTTTATTCTTAGCTTATTTTATCTTTGGACTAAAAGGTGGATGGTCAGTTAAGAAATAATTAAGTTTCCCTAAAAAAAGAACTCCCGATTATTTCTATTATAATCGGGAGTTTTATTATGCCTGGATTATTTATCTATCGTTAATAGCATTGAGGAAAGATCTAACCAGACCGTATTG
>CAYUNU010000444.1:0-3501 GCA_964446195.1 uncultured Porphyromonadaceae bacterium
TAGTTGACTGTCAGAGTGTCCGTCCCGACAACAGCGCCCTGCTCGTCGAGGGCGGCGCCGGTGAGACAGTTAGGAAAAAGCTACTGGAGACCACTGACTTGCATACCATCCTCCGTCTTCCAACAGGAATCTTTTATGCCCAGGGGGTAAAGGCAAACGTCATCTTCTTCGACGGCAAGCCGGCATCAAAGGAGCCATGGACAAGGGAGGTATGGATTTACGATTACCGAACAAACATTCACCATACACTTAAGAAAAACCCGCTTAAGGCCGGAGATCTGACTGATTTTGTAACCTGTTATAATCCAATGAACCGGCTCATCAGAAAAAAGACCTTCAGTGCTGAAGGTAATCCTGATGGTCGTTGGCGCCAGTTCAGCTATGATGAGATAATTGCCAGGGACAAGACCAGCCTTGACATCACCTGGATCAAGGACAAGAGTCTTGCCGATCTTGATAATCTCCCCGATCCGGATATCCTTGCATCTGAGATTGTCGAGAACCTTGAGGCCGGACTGGAAAACTTCAGGAAGATAATCGAAGCTCTCAATAACAATAAATAACAGGAACTTGATTTAACATATTTATAATGGAGGAAAATTCAGCGTCATCATATCTTACAGCCTTCAACAAGCGACAACAAGAGGCAATAACCACTGAAGAACTAAGAGTATTAGTATTAGCGGGTGCCGGATCAGGCAAAACAAAAACCTTGCTCCAGAGAATCCAGTACCTGATAGATAAGAAGGAGATCAGGCCTTCGGAGATTCTAGGTATCACTTTCACCAGAGCTGCTGCAAATGAAATGATTGACAGGTTAATAGTGTCAGCTGACAGCTCCGGTCAGTATGAGAAAATCTTAAGTGATGTCAGGCATCCTAGATATGAACTTGATAAAACTCGTAGATTATTGGCAAACAAACATAAGTGGATATCCGGGTTAACTATTAAAACATTTCATAGCCTTTGCTATTCAATACTCAGAAACTATGGGGCTAATGAATTTGACAATAAATTCAGGATCCTTCTAGACTCAAAAACTGATAATGATGAGGAGTTCTTAAATGCAACTGCCCCGGAGCTTGAAATTGATGTAATGCAGAAGGTACTGATTGAAAGGTGCAAGAACAATGAATTTCTCCTGGACTTTAAGAGGTACATTCTTGATTACTATGTTGATAAACGTCATCAAAAGGAGGATTCATACAAAGGATTAAACGCTTATTCTAAGGACTTCACAACCCTTGATGGGACAAAAGTCAGATCAAAATCAGAACAGTATATAGCTGACTGGCTCTATCGTCATAGTATCAAATATCAATATGAGCCCACACTGAAGGTGGAGAACTTTTCATTCAAGCCCGATTTCTTCGTCCCTGCTGCCAATCTCTACATCGAGCATATCTCCGATAAGAGCTATCCAATGGCAGATAAGCTTAAAGAGTATACGATAGGCGGAATTCATTGTGTGCAGACTCACGACAGAATTACAAAAGACTCCTCCCTGTTTAATTATGAGCTTGATAGAATATTTGCAGGCCGGCTGCCCAAAGATTATCATTCAAAAATAGAACTCAACTTCACTGAGGAATTAAAAGGCTACCTGGGATTTGTAAAAGACTATCTTATTCAGGTGTTGAGAGTCATGGATATGATCAAAACAGAGGGCTTATCTGTTGATGAGATTCGCCATAATTCATCTAATGATCAGCACGAGAGGGTACGTAGCTTTTATGAACTTGCATTGCCGTTGATTGATGATTACAGGAAGTATTGTGTCGACAAGTCCTATCTTGATTTTAATGACCTCATATCTACCACAATCTCGCTCTGTAAAAACAATCCAGACATTCTTGGAATGTTACAGTCAACCTTTAAATATATCCATGTTGATGAATTCCAGGATGTTAATAACCTTCAGGTTGATCTCTTGAATCTGATCTTAACTCCGGAAAGCCATTTATTCTGTGTTGGCGACGACTGGCAGAGTATTTATGGATTCAGAGGCTCCAATGTAAGCTACATTATAGAATTCCGAAAACATTTCCCTGGCTCGGAAGTCATTAAGCTCGACACCAATTATCGGAGTACCGCCAATATAGTTGATGCTAGTAATGAGGTGATTAAATTCAACAAATTCAAAGTAGAGAAGGAGATTTACGCATTAAAGAAGTCATCAGCAAAAATCTGCGTGTACGCAGGCTCGTCAATTGAAGATAATACCAGATTTGCACTTGAGGAAGTCTCAAAGCTGTATGAGGATGGTTTTAGCGTGGATGAAATCTTGTTCCTGTACAGAAGAACAAAAATGCTTGATCCTTATCGAGACGAATTTCGTGATAAGGGAATAAAATTTAAAGGCAGGACCATTCACGGAGCCAAAGGGCTTGAAGCCAAAATAGTATTCATTATCGGGCTGACAGACGGGCCAGGAGGATTTCCTGATGTATGGCTCATGGACAGAATATTTCAAACTATTAAAAAATCTGACGTGAACCTCCTCATGGAAGAAGAAAGAAGGCTCTTCTATGTAGCATTAACCAGAGCTAAGGAAAAAGTTTACCTGCTAACGGAAAAAGGTAATGAGTCAAGATTTCTAGATGAGATCCCGAATGAGCTTATTGAAAAGAAATCCAGCGAACTAAAACCCCTCGTTGAGGAGATAGAGATATGCAAGCACTGCAATAGTAACGTTGAGCCAGCGTTCTCTTTCTGCCCGTTCTGCGGTATGAAGATTTTGAGAGTTGAAGGGTAAGATTCGTGAGTCAGTGAAGATAATATGTTTCCAATAGAATTTGGGCTCATAATTTAAGATCCTTTAACCAGACTTACAAAGTATTGTTAATCAATAGAGTTTTGCTCTATGACATCCTTAAGAACAAAAAAGCAATTTTAGCTTTCGGCAATAAAACGAAAGGTTAACTTAGAAGGTTATTAGAATACCTTGGAGAAAATTCTGTTCATACCGGGCCAGATCTATCATAGGAGGAATGAGATCCATTCCACCTATGGCGGCAGCTGGCAGGGAGGTATTTGCCCGTCTTCGACATCCCCAATTATCTTCATTTTCTCGGGTAAATCAGGACATCAGCATGGTTATCAGGATGGATGGGATAATCCGAATGTCTTCTCATATACCGGAGAGGGTCAGGTCGGAGACATGCGATTCACAAGAGGTAACCTGGCCCTACGTGATCACAAACAAAATGGCAAAAGGGTTTTACTCTTCGAAGCAGTCTCAAAGGGCTATGTCAAGTTCGTCTCAGAAGTAGATGTTTTTGATGCTGATTACTTTGAAACACACGATTCTTTAGGAGCCTTAAGAATAGGGATCAAGTTCTTCTTTAAACGAGTCGGTGCCCATATTCCACTCTATCCTGAGATTTCAATCGAAAGTCCTTCTTTGACAGATCCTCATGTCCGCCTCGAAATGGATAGACCAGGTGTAACAGAAAGAAAGGGGTTGGTTACCACAAGAGTGGGTCAAGGTGCATATCGAAA
>CAYUNU010000445.1:0-3489 GCA_964446195.1 uncultured Porphyromonadaceae bacterium
GTCAGGATTTGTGCCAAAGAGACCGATCTGACAGTAATAGACCCTCTTGAAATCCCACCGATGGGAGATTGTAATCTCAGGGAATTGAAAAGAGATTATGGGCACAAGTTGGTATTGAAGGGAAATCTTCATACCACTGATATTATGCTGCATGGGACAACGAAGCAGGTTGTTGATGCCTGTAAAGCTGTAATTGACGACGCTGCCGAAGGAGGCAGATTCATACTTTCAACGAGAGACCAGTGCGGAAGAGATACTCCCTTTGAGAATATCCATGCAATGGTTGAAACCGCCAGGACCTATGGTATTTATTAATCATATACCTTTATGTAAATCTATGTTGATCGCTCTATTTGGGCCTGTTTCAAGTTTCGTTTATTCTCTAAAGTGGGTGTAATTCAAAATTGGTTTTTGGTGGGTTGAGCCACTTGTTGGCTTAACCCACTTGGCCCTAACTTATGTTACTGGCAAACAGCACCCCTAAGTCTGATTCTTTTTCCCATAATAGAGTCAAACGATCTCTTCCTACAAAAGGTTGAAATTCCTTACATTTAAGTATATTATGAATTTGTGCAAATTAATTTCTAAAGACGATATCATTAATTATAAAAGATATCTACAATAATAAGAAGGAAGAAGATGTTAAAAAAAGTAATAATTTGTGTTGTTATATTGGCATTCGTTTTCGCTAGTGTCACCTTAGCTACTACGACCAAAGAAATCAATACAGTAGGTACGGAAACCTGGGCTCAAGGGATAGGAGAAGCTTGGAATGATTGTGGACTCAATATATTTCTTGAAATCAGATTGTATGATAATTCACTAACCAAACTAGATGAATTTTCAGGGACAAATCTCGATTATGTATATGTTCAGACTGGAATACATTATGGCTACAACTATAACACATGTGTAACATTTGGATCATATTTGACTTACTAAAAAAGTGATTGTTCATCCTTGGCGAGTGAAACAGGATACAAGGGATTAGGAGAAGTCTGGATTGATAGTGGATTCATTGTATTTTTTTGCAATCAGATTATATGATATTTCATTAACCAAACTGAATGAATTCTCAATATAATATTAAATTTTATTCCATTTAATCAAATTGATTTGTTGTATTTTGGGGAGTCAGCATGAAAAAAGTATTTTTATTTATCCTTATTATGATTTTTTTATTTATCGGTTGCAACCAAAACAATAGCAGCTTTCAAGAAAGTTCAGGTGTACTCCCTTCCAATACGGCAGATTCAATCCCCGGAATACATAGTGATATTGTTTTACCAGATTCGATTCAACCCGCCGATACTCTTAAAATTATATATCCTGCCTATATCGACATGAAGTATCACAGGCTTGGAGATTGGCAAAATTTGATATATGAAAAGTTTGGCCTTGATATTAATGTAATTTATGAATACAGAACCCCTGAAGATATACAAACTGAAGAAATATTTGATAATACTATTATCTATTTGAACTTTACCCAAGGATATCCGTATGAATTCAATACGGATGTAAAAAAATTCAGTGATGATGCAATTTCCCATGATCTTTCACCTTATTATCTAAAGTATAAATGGGATGATTTCGTTGATTCCGGTTACATAGAGTATTTGAAAACCAATGAAAAGATATTTGCTGTTCCTGCTCCAAGCGATAAATATATTTTGCCAAGGCATTATAATAAAGAATATCTTATGGAACTTAATCTTGAAATCCCAACGAATATAACAGAGTTTTACAGCTACCTCAGCCTGACAAAACAATTGAATTCATATGACGATTCTTTCTATCCAATGTGTGTGCCCGGTCATTATTTGACCCAAAGCACTGCGGATATCTTCAGGGCATTTGGTGTGTTTTTTAATTCCACTGACAATCTTACAATCACATACAACCCTAATACCGGTTCATTTGAAGATGGGGTTTTTTCCACAGGAATTGAATCGGCACTAGAATATATTCGAGACCTGCAATATAAAGATCTTCTGTTGATTTGTGGAGTAACATATGGCAATAGCAGTGATGGAACACCAAATGTTATGTTTAATAATGATTACAGTAAAATAAATAAAAAGTTTTCCACTGAATATGGTGCTATTTACGTACCCGAAAAACAAGGTTTTATCCGCGAAGGAACAGGGGGCTTGAACCAAACAAACTATGAAAGTGTCCCTGGTTATTCTCTGACGGGCATAAATTCGAACAATATATATGAAGTGAACAGCAATCTCGCTTTTTATATTTTCCCAAAAACCAATAGGAATATCAATGAGACAATTGAGTTGTTCAACACAATTTTTACACAGAGTGATTACTATGCAAACTTCAAATATGGAATTGACGAAATTGATTTTACTGTGATTGATGATGCAATCGTAGCAATTCCACCCTCGACCGGAGCATTTTTAGATTTAAAAAGCATCAATCCACTTGGGAGCCAATCGTTTATTTCCCAAAATACAGCAATAATTAACAATCTTTCAAACAATCAATGGTTTGAGAAAAATGTTTTTACAATGTATCGGACATATCTTGATCCCGAAGATAATTTAAATGCACATTCACAGCAAGCTTTAGTTAATATGCTCTTTAATAAATCACTCTCTCCATATGATTCTATAGATGAGTATAAAAGAGTGTTTAAAACAGTAGGACTAGAAAAAATCATCGACAACCTTAATGAAAAATTAGGGGTAGCAACAGAGTATAACTATAATGACTAGCGGTCGGGTCTGTTTCGAGTTTCGCTTATTTTCAAGCGTGTTCCCAATATATTG
Organism: uncultured Porphyromonadaceae bacterium; assembly: GCA_964446195.1. Taxonomy (GTDB): domain Bacteria; phylum Bacteroidota; class Bacteroidia; order Bacteroidales; family UBA12481; genus JAUVKA01. The sequence continues at coordinate 2,787 of CAYUNU010000445.1, forward strand.
AGATCCAGGTAATATTCCATTTTAAATCCCTCTGTGCATACTGACATTTATCACTTAATGATGCAAGCTGACCTGAAAATCGCATAATCGGGTCGGTCGGATAAATTGATAAGGGGGGTGAGGAGAATCTGTTTACCACGGTTTCTATTCATTTTAAACAAAGAAGAAAGCTGTTGAACTATACCAGTCGGGGTAATATACAGCCAATGAAACAGCAAAGGAATTAGGAATCGGTAGTGGTGCAGTCGTGTTGAATTGGGCTCATAAGGATGAGCAACTAGGGTATGATGGAATTATTCCAAAAAGGAGTAACGCCGCTATGACTAAACCTAAGCCACCGGATATACAGGAAGACCTGGAAGCACTAAGACAACGATGTGAAGAGCTGGAAATCAACAATGCCATTTTCCGGGGAACAATTGAAATACTAAAAAAGGATCAGGGGTCGACCCAAGGAAACTAAACAACAAAGAAAAGAGCAAGGTGATCGGCGTCTTGAAAACAATATATCCAGTGAAAATATCAGTGGGGATGATGGAAATAGCTAGGTCCAGCTACTATTTTTACCAACCAAAGTTTATACAACCCGATCCACATGCCAGCCACAGAATACAAATACATTAGATTTTTGAAAACAGCAAACAAACCTACGGTTACAGAAGAATCCGGATTTCATCTGCACAGGAGCAAGCGGAACCCTTGT
>CAYUNU010000446.1:0-3485 GCA_964446195.1 uncultured Porphyromonadaceae bacterium
CTTTTAGTATCCTGATTTTGCCAAATAACTCCATTCAGAAGTGTCTTGAATTGACTGGCGGGTAAGGACGCTTCTTTTCTAATAAGAATTATCCTGTTCTTCTTCTGCTTTAGGATCTTTAAAGCCTCTTCCGAATAACCAGGGGCAATAACAAGCTCAAAGAAGATTTTGTTCATCTCCTCAGCAGATTCTGCATCTATCTCCCGATTAGTTACAAGTATGCCACCAAAAGCCGAAATCGGATCTGCAGATAGTGCGTCTTTCCAAGCATCTGATAAAACCTCCCTGGAAGCAAAACCACATGCATTATTGTGCTTTAAAATACCAAAACTGCATTCATCGAACTCGTCAACCAGCCTTAGGGCTGAATCAATATCCAATAGATTGTTATAGGATATCTCCTTACCGTGAATTTGATCAAACAAATCATCCATATTACCATAAAACCGACCCTTTTGATGAGGATTCTCACCATAACGTAAAGACTTGAATTTATGACTACTAACCTTTAAATACCCACTATCATCAGATGCAAAATACTTGAAAATAGCCGTATCATAATGAGACGAAATAGCAAAAGCCTCACCAGCAAAAGCCCTGCGGTCTTCCAAAGAGCTATATCCTTTTTCTTGCTCTAACAGCTGAATTAATCCATCATATTGCAACCTGGATGAAACGATAAGAACATCTTTGAAATTCTTTGCAGCAGCACGAATAAGTGAAATACCTCCAATATCAATCTTCTCAATAACTTCAGCTTCTCTTCCCCCTGCAACAACAGTCTCCTCAAAAGGATAAAGATCAACAATAACCAGATCAATTTCCTCGATCTCATAATTATTCATCTCCTCAACATCAGTCGATAGATCTCTCCTTCCCAAAATACCACCAAAGACCTTAGGATGCAGAGTCTTTACCCTTCCTCCAAGAATACTTGGATATCCGGTGAGACTTTCTACTTCAGTAACATCTACACCCATTTCTTTGATGAACTTAGCTGTGCCACCAGTACTGATCATTTTAACACCTAACTTATCCAATACCTTAATAATAAGATCAAGCTTGTCTTTATGATAAACAGAGATCAAGGCCGATTTTATCCTTTTTGCTTCACTCACGACTAAAAAAATTGGTTTGGACAAATTTATTAAAATTAGCGTCATAATTCAACCCAAATAGCTGATCAGGATATATTTATATCAAGATCAGCTCACGAACATATATGCTTGATAACAAGCACTTAACAGCGCAATACCAAAGACATGATTCAAATTAACCCTCTCGCTCAGCTAATTGGGAATACCTGAAACAGTATTTTAGCCATATACAGATAGGTAAGCAAGCCTAGAATATCATTGGTGGTTGTTATAAAAGGCCCTGTTGCTAAAGCCGGATCAATTTTATATTTATTGAGAATTAAGGGCACTAATGCACCAAAAACAGAAGCAAAAATAACTACAGCAAATAGTGAAATACTTACGGTGAAGGTTAAAAAATTACCGTTCTTCATTACAAGATTAAACACTAACATTAAAGCAGATAAAATGAAACCATTGGCCAAGCCTACTCCAACCTCCTTTAACAAACGACGCCCTGTACTATTAATGTTAAGCGTTTTACTAGCGATTCCCTGTACAACAATGGAAGAGGATTGAACCCCAACATTACCAGCCATGGCAGCAATTAAAGGAAGAAACCAAACCAGATCAGTGAACTTATCCAATTCCTCCTCAAACCCCCTAATGACAAGAGCCCCAAGAATCCCTCCAAGTAGCCCAATGAGAAGCCAGGGAAGGCGAGCACGGGTTTGAACCCAAAGACGATCATCCGACTCAACATCCTCAGTGATACCAGATATCATCTGGTAATCTTTTTCAGCCTCATCCCTTATAACATCTACCACATCGTCGATAGTGATACGTCCCAACAAACGGCCTATTGAATCAACTACAGGCACAACCACTAAGTCATACTTCTGCATAAAATTGGCAACATCTTCATTAGACATATCAGCCTTAACCGAAAGAATATCCTTCTCACACAAATTTATGGCTTTCCTGTTGGCTGGAGAGATTAAAAGAGTTTTCAGTGATAAAATACCTAGCAATTTCTCGTCTTCATCAACAACATAAACAAAATAAACTTCCTCAACTTCCTCAACTTGCCTGCGTATCTCTTTTATACACTGATCAACAGTCCAATTTTCACTGACCTTAATATACTCCTTGGCCATTAAGCCCCCTGCCGTGTTTTCCTCGTAATTCAAGAGGTCCACAATATCACCAGCCTGCTCAACATCCTCCATCTGAGAAAGAATCTCCTCCTGACGGTGTTCATCCATATCTCCAAGCAAATCGGCAGCGTCATCCGAATCCATCTTGTCCAAAATCTGCTTGGCAATAATATCACTGGGAAGAGATTTTATAAGCTTCTCCCTGTCATCCTCCTCGAGTTCAACAGTCACATCAGCAGCAACTTCAGGATCAAGAAGAAGAAATAAGAATATCACTTCATCCATTTCCATGATTTCAAACACTTCTGCTATGTCGGCTGGATGAAGATCAACCAGCAAACCCAAAGCCTTCTTATCTTCTTTTTGCCCAATGGCCTCCCTGAGGTTGATAACTAATTCCTTCGTTGACTCTATGTGATTTCGCATAACATGGGTATTTGTAATTAAAACAGAAGCCTGAACGCCATATGTGGAAGCCCCAAAATTAGAAAACTCATCTTAAAGTTTCACTGCTTTGAGATTGTATAAGCTCAGTTAGTTCCAAAAAACTTTCAACGCTTAACTGCTCAGGCCGATTATCAAAAATTTTGCTCGGCCTGATGTCTGGTGTAATTATAGTAGCCAGACTGTTCCTTAAGGTTTTTCGCCTCTGGTTAAAGCCCATCTTTACAACCCTGAAAAATAATTCCTCATTACAGCCTAACTTTGCAACATCGTTTCTCTCCAGACGAATAACTCCTGATTTAACTTTGGGCGGAGGCGTAAAAACCTTTTCAGAAACCGTAATTTCATAGGTAATATTATAAAAAGCTCCCAACAAAACACTCAGAATTCCATATTCTTTGCTCCCGGGACCGGAACTAACCCTTCTGGCAACCTCACGCTGAAACATACCAACCACCTCCCTTACCTGATCCCTGTAGTTCAGTACCCTAAAGAGAATCTGCGTGGAAATATTGTAGGGGAAATTTCCAATAATAAATACATCGCCCCCAAATATTTTACTTAAATCCATCCCAAGGAAATCCTGCTCAAAAATTCTGGAAGATAAATCAGGCAAATTTTCTGTGAGATAAGCAACACTCTCATGATCCAATTCAACCGCATGAAATCGATCGCCATATCTTTCTAAAAGATGCCTCGAAAGAACACCTGTCCCCGGTCCAATTTCAACAACCGAACCATCCCCCTGCGCCTTAAGAAGATCAACTATTCGTACAGCAAGTTTCTTGTCGTTAAGAAAATGCTGGCC
>CAYUNU010000447.1:0-3432 GCA_964446195.1 uncultured Porphyromonadaceae bacterium
CTGCTTCTTATCTTTTTATTCTCTTCCTTTATTTTGCGCAACTTTTCAGCATCATCAGTCTCTTCCCTGGCTAATTGAGCTTTTACCTCGGCTTTAAACTGCTCAGTTTTCTTTCTCAGCTCTCTGGTTTTATCCTTTTCGGCCTGCTCTGCCCTGATTTGCTGAACTGTCTTTTCAATTTTCTGATTTATCTTACCCAGCAACTCCTCTGCCTGAGCCTTTGCCTCCTTCACGACCTTTTTCTTTTCCTTGTCCATTGATGATATACGTGCCTCATAATCACCTAACATTTCATCGAGCCTCTTCTCTGTTTTCCTGATTTTCCTCCTCTTTTCTTCCCAGTAACGCTTATCCCGTGATATCTCCCTCAGATGCTTATCGAATTTAACATGATCCTCCCCAACCTTCGACTCCGCGAGTTTTAGAACAGACTCAGGAAGACCTATACTTCGTGCTATCTCAAAAGCAAATGAACTACCGGGCTTGCCAATATCCAGTCTGAACAGAGGCTGCATTTTATGGTTGTCATACAACATAGCAGAATTCAGTATACCATTATTCGAGGCAGCAAAATGCTTGAGATTAGTGTAATGAGTGGTAATCACTCCAAATGCTTTGGTTTCGAGTAAGCCGGCAAGAATAGATTCGGCAATAGCAGCTCCAAGCTGAGGCTCAGTACCTGTACCAAACTCATCGATCAATAATATTGTATTATCATCTGCATGATTAAGAAAAAACTTCATATTCATCAGATGGGAACTATAGGTACTCAGATCATTTTCGAAGGATTGATCATCACCTATATCAATGAAAAACCTTTTAAAAATTCCTGATATAGAAGAATCATCAACAGGAGGTAGAAAACCTGTCTGGATAAGATACTGCACCAGCCCGGTCGTTTTCAGGGCAACCGACTTGCCTCCGGCATTAGGCCCTGAAATCAGTAAAATTCTATCTTCGAAAGATATTTTGATATTTTGAGGAACAACAGTTTTACCCAGACTTTTATAACTCAGGCTTAATAATGGATGCCTGGCCTGTTGCCAGTCTATTTCCTTTTCATCAGAAATCCTGATCTTTTTCCCATTCCAATCTCTGCAAAGTTTGGTTTTTGCTCTTATAAAATCGAAATAACCCAGTTTATTTGACCAATCAACAATCTCTTCGAAATATGGCCTTAAGGCTGAAGTTAGCTCAATAAGGATGCGGGTAATTTCTCTGGTTTCTGACAACTGCAGCTCACGGATCTCGTTATTAACTTCAACAAGCTCCACCGGTTCGACAAAAGCAGTCTTTCCTGATCCTGATTCATCATGAATTAATCCGGTAATTTTCCTTTTGTGCGTAACCGGCATAGGAATGACAAGCCTTCCATCCCTCATAGCAGCACCTACATCAGGATCAACCCAGCCTTCTTTCCTGGCATGCTCCATTATCTTTTCGATACGTCTGCTAATACCAGATTGCTTCTGATTTATTGATCTTCTTATCTGAGCCAATTCGGGTGAGGCATTGTCTTTAACAGTGCCTTGCTTATTAAAAACCTGATCCAGTCTATCCTGTATAAATGGATATATGTTTATGTCATTCAGCAAGGCTTTCAAATTGATATAAACCTCGTCTTTAGCTTTGGCGAAAAAAGATTGTAATAGTTTTAAAGATTTAAGATTCCTTCTTATAGCCAGAAAATCCTGAACTTCCAGAAATGTGCCTTCTATTCTTCCATGTGCTAGTGCTTTACTAACATCCTCCGCCGGCTCGAAAATAAAGGTCTTCTCATTTTCCAGGATCTGAGTAAACTCATCCAGCTCAGCCAGAAGAACGACAATAATATCCCTCTCGGTTATCAATTGAATTTGGTCGACCCAGTCCTTGCCCATGCTGGTCTCACAATAGTTCTTCACCCGGTCTTTTACCTGGTCGAACCCAATCTTCGCTTCAAAACTATCAGGATAAATCAATGCTCTGTTCCTTTTTTGGAGGTGTAAAAATACAAAAGCAATGGCAGAATGCCATCCATCTTTAAATTGCTATATTCAAAACTTCAAAAATCAGGATGAATTATAAACATATTATTTGGGACTGGAATGGTACACTCCTAAACGACAGATGGTTGTGCATTGAATCAATAAATAGTTTATTGATGGATAGGGGTATTCCGGTATTAAACGAGAAAGACTATTTAGCCTTTTTTGATTTTCCTGTGAAGGATTATTATCTCAGAGCAGGATTCGATTTCACTGAAGAAGATTTTAAAACACCTGCTTTGCAGTTTATTGACTTGTATGATAAAGGAAGAAAGGAATGCCACATGCAGGAAAACGCACTCATGGTTCTTAACTATTTTAAGGATAAGCGAATAAGCCAGTCTCTTCTTTCAGCCAGTGAAGAAGGTATACTGAATGATATGGTCGACCATTTTAGTTTAAGAAAGTATTTCTGTGAGGTAGCTGGTTTGAATAATCACTATGCTGCCAGTAAGGTTGATCTGGGACGTTCCCTTCTCGAAAAACTTTCAATTCCTCCGGATCAAATTCTTATGATAGGTGACACCTGCCATGATTATGAAGTAGCACAATCACTCGGAGTGGATATTATTCTCTATGATCAGGGACACTTTCCAGAATACCGCCTAAAGAATTGCGAAAGCCCAATAATTTCAAATTTAATAGACCTCCAAAAAATCTAACCCAAACCCACACCCCCAAATCAACAAATCAACAATTCAACAATTCAACAACTCAACAAATCAACAACTCAACAATCCCCCAAGCCCTTCAGGCTCAATTGAATTCTTTTCCTGGAAACATCAACCGAAGTGACTCGTACCTGAAGCTGTTGGTTGAGAGTAACAACAGTAGCAGGATCTTTAATATATCTGTCGCCCATCTGGCTTACATGAATCAATCCATCCTGCTTGATGCCAATATCAACAAATGCGCCGAAGTTTGTTATGTTACTTACTATTCCCGGTAAAATCATTCCTTCTCTGAGATCCTCAATATCTCTAACATTAGGATCAAACTCAAACACTTTAATAATTCCTCTGGGGTCTCTTCCAGGCTTCTCCAATTCTGCTTTTATATCCTTTAAAGTTGGAAGTCCGATAGTTCCGGTGATATAATCCTCAAGTTTTATTTGCTTAAGTATTTCCTTGTTTGATACAAGCTCCAGTAAGTCCACCCCCATTTTTTTTGCCATTTTTTCGACAACAGGATAGCTTTCGGGGTGCACAGCAGTGTTATCCAAAGGATTGGAGGCGCCACTAATTCTCAAAAAACCAGCAGCCTGCTCAAAAGCCTTGTCTCCCAGACGGGCAACTTTGGTAAATTCTTTTCTGGATTTAAAAGGTCCATTTTCCCGGATGTGGCTAACAATATTTTCTGCCAGCTGCGGTCCGAGTCCTGAGACATGTGTCAGAAGGTGTTTGCT
>CAYUNU010000448.1:0-3430 GCA_964446195.1 uncultured Porphyromonadaceae bacterium
TTCCCCCTTCAATCGTATTAATATTGTTGACATAGGAATGAATGTTCTCATTGAACGAAGTATTGTAGTGAAGAGCTATCTCAACAGGTACATCATTTTTCTCTGTTTCAATACATATAACATCATCAATAAGCCTCTCCCTACTTTCATCCAGATACTCAACGTATTCCTTCAACCCTTCTTCAGAGTAAAAAACCTCGGTTAAAGTAGTTCCATCCGGATCCTTAACTCTGTGGTCATTGAGAGTCAATCGAATCCGCTTATTTAGGAATGATAACTCCCTTAAACGATTCGCTAAAATCCTGAAATTGTATTCTGTCGTTGTGAATATACCTCCGTCTGGCTTGAAATATATAATTGTACCAGTTTTAGTAGTAGTACCAATTTCACTAATATCCCCCTGCGGAATACCTTTTCTATATTCCTGCTGATATATGATACCCTCACGGTGAACTTCGGCTCTAAGATAATCAGATAAAGCATTAACACATGAAACTCCAACTCCGTGAAGACCTCCCGAAACCTTGTAAGAATCTTTGTTGAATTTCCCTCCAGCATGAAGAACCGTCATAACTACCTCTAAAGCGGATCTCCCCTCCTTTTCGTGTAAATCAACCGGGATACCCCGTCCGTCATCAGATACAGAAATGGAACCATCCTCATGGATTATAACATCTATTGTACTGCAATAACCGGCTAAAGCTTCATCAATGGAGTTATCCACAACTTCATATACCAGATGATGTAACCCCCTCTCAGATACATCACCAATATACATGGCAGGGCGCTTTCTTACCGCCTCAAGCCCTTCAAGTACCTGAATACTGTCTGCTGAGTAATCATTACCATTCTCAACAACATTTCCATTACCATTTATCTTATTCTCTTTCTCGCTCATATTCAATAACTTACACTAAGCACTATCACAATATTTATGATCAAGCAAAAATAGCTAAAATCCATTGATTTTAGCTAAAAAACAGGGTCAAAAAACAGCATTTTATTAACACTATTTCAAGGCCCTAAGTCATTGATAACATGAAACTTAATCTTAAAAAGAAAAGCTCGCCCCTAACAAAAAATTCAAACCCTGTATGGGATAGTTCGACCAAGCATAGTAATGGTCTGATATAATGTTATTTACACGAGCGAAAGCAGACAGATTTGAATTGATGTGATACTCACCACTGAGATTGATATCTATCAAACCATCAAGCTCCTGTGCCTGACCCACAATACCCTCTGATGGAACATATTGATTACCAAGTAAGTAAACATCCGCCTGAAGTGTAACTTTTTTCATAAAAAAGTATCTAGCTGAAAAACTAATGTCCCACTCTGGCTTATGCCATGCATACTGTAAAGAATCAAGGGTATAACTATAATAATTACCTTTTAAAATAAATCCAAGCTTTTGTGAAGGATGAATACCAATCTCACCACCCATACTCAGAAGACTTCCATCATCATTAACTACATCAAATCTTTTACGCTGTGGATTGGTAGTATCGACAACATAGAAATGCCAATCCTTAACATCTTCATATTTAATATAGAGGTTAAATGCAGCTTTCGGCAAAAAACGCCCTCTTAAACCTCCATAAGCAATAAAGCGATGAATGGTCGGATCAACTTCAAGATCATCAACAATATAAGGATTCTCTCTCTTGATCGTCAATAAGTTATTGTTCTCGTAATAACCATCCAGCCCAACATAAGGAATAACCGTATTGGTAATATTTACTTCCATCTTTACTCGTGGAAAAAAATATGGAGTAGCATCAAAACGGTTTACAGCCATCCTTGCTCCCGCTATTAACTCAACAATCTCCCAATTAAAACCTATCCAAGGATCTAACTTCAAGACCATTGTCCCCAGTGAGTCGACCGACCGTATACGATAAAAATATTCAGCACTACTCTCAGCACCATAGGTGAGCTTCTTTAGCTCATGACTAAATGCAAAATCCAGCCCACCACCGTGCTCTCCCTCAGGGTTTTCAGACACTAAGTCGCGATACAACTTATTCAAATAATCATACTTGATATCGACCTGATACTCAAACCCATTTCTGTTCTTATCATCCGACTTTAACCTGATTGCTGTTCCCACTGTTAGGAATTGTTGATATGGGAGGGAGTCCTTTGACATAAACCTCAAGGCGGCGGGCGTTACAAGAGTATTGTCACTTAAGGTATCTGTATTGTAACCATACAAAAAATGATGATCCTCATCGAAATGAAGATTTCCAGATAAGGTTGAATTTCTATTAATCTTGGATCCATACAACTTTATCTTATTTTCAGCGAATCCAGCATATACTTTTTGATCATCAGGCATCTTAATCCTACCCTGAGATGAGAAATGGCTCATATTGAATCCCATACTGGTTTTTTGGTTTCTTGTAGTATTAATATCCATTTCTGCCATGGGAGTCCAAAAATTACCAAAACCAGCTCTAACATATGAGTGCTTAAGCTCAGGCTTTGGTTCAGATCTTAAACTAACTGATTCGAGAGATTTTAACCTGAACTGTATCGGTTGTTTGATAGGCTCAATATAGTAATTAAAAGAAGTTTCAACCTTTACAGTATCATCTAAAACCGGGATAAAACGAGCTTTAAAAGCATCTGATATAGTTGGATTATAAGCCTTTACAACCCTAACCTCTTTATTAATACCCTCCTGTCCATTAGCAGAATAAGAACCGATAACAAACATCAGGATTAACAAAAATATTACTGATATATACTTTATCATATTTTGAGATATCATGTTATTTTCCATCATTATTTATCCTCCAGATCTTCAATTTCAGCAATCTTGCGGTTAACAGTATTGATGATATCATCATCCCTGTTGGAATAGTTCTCCAGAAGAATCTGCAGAGTAGCCTTGGCCTGGAAGTAGTCCTTTTTAGATAAATATACATCCGACCATAAAATATAAGTCTTTGCCAACCAGTATTGGTGAGTAGTATTTCTTTCTAGAAAATCAAGAACTTCTTTTTCTGCTGCATCTACATTCCCCATATCAAACTGAATCTGCCCAAGCCAATATTTAGATTCAGCTCCCTCAACATTCTTTACATCTTCAGCCAACACACTAAAAGCATCAAGAGCTCCTTCCTTATCTCCAGTTGCCTGATATGCCTTCGCCAGCTTATAAGAAGCTTCCCTTATTACCTCTCCTGATATCTTATCAGTCATCAACATCTCATTGGCTGCCTCAATCACAGCCTGATAATCTTGTAGTTTGTATACACAACGCATAATTCCCAACCTGGCATCTACCACATTGGTCCTTAACTCAGCCTTTTCCACCAACTGCCTGTATATCTCAAGAGATTTTGCGAAATCCTGCTTCTGGTAATAAATCGCACCTGTTCGTGATAAGGCTAATTCAGAAAAGTTGCTTCCCCCACGGGAT
>CAYUNU010000449.1:0-3410 GCA_964446195.1 uncultured Porphyromonadaceae bacterium
ATGGAACAAACCAGTAAAGCCGACCTCGTTCCTCGGCGGCTTACCTCTACCGTTCTATTCACCATGAAAACCATTACCTGAAAAACTGGGAGGTATTATTTTTATAAGTTAGCTGTAATCCTTAAACACTAAATGAAGAAAATCATTGCATTAGGACTTCTCTCCACGATTATGGCCTGCTCACCATATCAAAAAATGTTTTTGTCCCCAGCTAACTATTCAGTCTTCCTGGAAAATAGTTGCGATTTACAACTCATCAGCCATTTGAAACAAATAATCGACACAACAGAATATTGGGAATGCAATGATCCCTCCATATTTTTGAAAGAAGTTAAAAAAGATTCTTCATGTACATACTACTCTAAAGAATTGTTTCCCCCATTGCATAAAGATTCTGCAATATGGCTAAGGACTATTAGGCCAGTTCGAATTGGACAAGACGAATTAATTCTTGGCAACCTATATACATTTATACCCAACCAAGACTCGATATTCATATTAACTCGTCGAGTTAAAGAGTATACGCAAAATGAGGATTTTGAAAGCGGGACTTATATGGGATTTACATACTACATCCATGATGATTCAACCACCGTAATAAAAACAGGAACAAGAAAGTATTAAATGGAAGGACAACAGCTAATATGTATACATCTTTTCAAATTGCCATACCTTTTGAACTCTCAAAAGGATGCGCCAATTTACACCCTCTACACAGACCGTTAACCATAATCTATTATTAATATTAGGAGACAGAGAATGTATAGGTCAACAGCAGAAAACCAAAAAGGATAGAGTTATGTCCGGTGGTGGATCAATTCTTGCCATGGTCGTCAGTATTAGCAACAATAAGAAACTGTTGCGTCGGAAGAGTGTGTTTGAAAAAGGAAGAAAACTGGATGACCCAGAAATGACGACATACAAGAATCGGCATCGTCCAATCGAAGTGAAACATTTATCTGATTCTGAACTTAAAACCATTCGGGAAAAGATTAAGGCACAAAAAAAACGGAACCATCGAAAGGCTATTACAATTTCAATCCTTGTTTTTAGCATTACATTTCTCACCATATACATAGGTTCTATTAAGATCTCTGAAGCTCTTGTATCTCATAAGCAATCATCTACTGAAGAAATACTTAAAAGAAATAGAGCTGAGTTCAATTACAGGATACAACAAGGGGATTTTTTAGTCTCTCAAAGTATGTTTGGTGATGCGATTTTCCATTATAAAAAGGCAGTTGAGCTCATCCCAGATTCCTATAAGGCAAATGCAAGACTTGCTAATGCCTACATGCAGAGTTGCTTTGAGGATTATACATACTGTGACGAGGGAAAGCGACATCTAGATAAAACTATTGACCTTTATTCAGATGATGTAAAACTATTGGAAATAAGAGCCTCTTTATTACTCGCCGCCGGGGAGACTGAGGAAGCTAACTTAGATTATGAAAAGATCAATGAGATAATTGAGAAAAAGCAACAGGTCGAGTCAACGGTAGATACAGAATGAGGTCCGAACGAAAAGTGATTGTTCATATGACTGGTTCCCAAATAGGTGGTTATACTGTTAGACTCATAGTGAATCTCCACAACGTATGGAAATAGAACAATTCGCTGGAACCGACCTCGTTACCTCGGCGGCTCAGCTCCACCGTTACATACCTCTGAACAATGCCTAAACACGCAATATGAAAAGACTATTAATATTTATTGGGTTTAATATTATTGCCACAATTACTTTCGCAAGTGTTAGTAATTTTTGGGACTCATATAAAAGTGAAGACTATAAAAAAGCAAGTGAATTAGGTATTGTACTAAGTGAAGGAAATTTCGATTACCTCTTTTTGTCTGCAATTTGTGATCATAACATATATGACTACCAATCGTTTCATGAGAAGTCAGACTACTATAAATATGTATCAAACGGAAACTACTCGTCCTTAAAGGATTTACTTATTGGCGTTTATGATTCCGGAAGTTACGTAATAAATAACCTTATTGGGATGGTCAAGGTTTTCTTGCCGGAAATTCAACTTGATGATGCGCAGAACTACTTTTTTAGATCGTTGGAAATTAACGCTAGGAATCCAGTAGCGCTTAATTATCTATCCATGATTTCCATTCAACAAGGACAAGTAGCGGAAGGCCTTAGTTTTGCGAAACAATCGATCGAAGAGAATCCGGCTTATCCTGAACCATATAATAATCTGGCTTTCGGATGTTTTCAGGAAAATGAACTTCAAGAAGCCATTGACATACTAATTGAGTGTATGAAAATGTGCCCATTAAACACAAACAGCACATATGTAAACTTCATTCAGCTAGCATGTGAAGAGGTAGTCTTATTGGTAGGTGACGAATTAATAGGAGTTCCTGGATACAAAAAAGATGTTGATAGAACTAAACTATTTGATGAGCTCGAAGGGAACAATAAAACGCTACTGGAACTGGCCAATCAATTCTTTGAGCGCAATAGTTACAAGGAAGTTGAGCTCATTTTGAATCATGTTACCCCTTCCCCAGAAATTCAAGGGGCATATTATCTTCTAAAGAGCATGAATGCACATATAGCAAAGGATAGTTGCGCTTATCAAAATAGCGTAGATCAGCTTGTCAAATTAAAAGAAGCAGACTTTTTAATGAATATTGGGAACAGTCATTTCCACAATCAAGACTTTGAAAATGCTTTGCCAATATACATGGAGGCCCTTGAAGTTGCTGAAGATGAAAACACCAAGATGAAGATCCTATCCAATACTGGTACAGTACACTTGAATCTTGGAAACTATGATCAAGCAATTGAATTCTTTTTACTAGTTCTCGAAATATCAGAAACAGATGATATAACATTAACAAATATTGGGATCGCATATTCTTTGAAAGGCAATCAGGATCAAGCCAGAGAATACCTAATGAAGGCAAAGGAGCACTGCAAATCAACTCAACAATTGCAAGCTATTGATTATTGGCTTCAAAAGATTTAATCAGCACTGGACCGACTCGATTGACCTCGGTTGTCGGATATGTAACAATACACTAAACCCGACCGCTCCGCGGCGGGTTAGTTCCACCGTTCTGTAGACGTGTAACGGAGTAACATTGACCATACGCGAATTCGCAATTCCTGATTACCATAACGTGAAAATTCATAACCTCAAAACCAGTTCGTGAAATCCCATTACGTCAAATCGCAATGCGTGGATTCCCACAACGTGGACTCTCATTACCTGGATTCCCGTTACGTGGACTCCCAATACGTGGATTCCCATTGCGTGGACTCCCAGTACGTGGATTCTCATACGATGAATACCAAACGAGAATTCCCTGGCGGGAATAATGGATTGTTCACAGCGTTTAAGTTAGGACAGAAATAAGCAACAGAACCATTCGGTAAAGCCGACCTCGTG
>CAYUNU010000450.1:0-1532 GCA_964446195.1 uncultured Porphyromonadaceae bacterium
CAGAGAATCGAGAATTCCCTTTTTCCCGGATTACTCTGAACAGCATTGCCTTTCGGTTCCCTGGTCAGAAGTTGCTCCTTTCGGATGTGAACCTTGAGATTGAAAAAGGTACGGCAACTGCTCTGGTAGGGGAGTCAGGTTCTGGCAAGAGTACTCTGGTAAATATTCTGATGAGATTTTATCAGCCGGAGTCAGGCTCTGTTAAGGTTAATAATGCAATACCCTGTCACGAAGTGCCGCTGGATCGCTGGCGCCGTTCTGTAGGTCTTATTCCGCAGGAAATACATCTTTTCAATGGTACTGTCCTGGAGAACATTGTGCCTGAAGCTGATGAAGAAAAGATAAAGAAGCTGGGTAGTATGACCATTGAGTACGGACTTGAGCCGTTCATAAGAAACCTGCCGCTAGGTTTTGCCACTTTGACTGGCGAAGATGGTGTCAAGTTATCTGGCGGACAGAAACAGGTGATTGCCTTCATGAGGGCCCTAATCAATGAGCCAGACATTCTTCTAATTGATGAAGGCACCTCCGGGATGGACAGGGACACGGAGGCCATTATTCTTAAGATACTGATGCGGTTGAAAGAATCTATTGGAATATTGTTGGTTACGCACCGTATAAATATTATAAGGAAGTTATGTGACAGGATCTACCTGATTGAGGGGGGTATTGTAACCGACTCGGGTACGCATTCCGAGCTTTTAATGAATGATAACCTATATAAAAGGTTTTGGGAGGAATTTGATTTGGCGGGGGCGATAAGGTTATAGGCTTCAAATCACCTGGGGTATGACAGAATGTTATTAAAAAAAATGAAATTATGACAAAAAAAACTACACCAATCCAGTATTGTTGGACTGCCCGGTTTTTAATTTGATATTGCAGGCAGGACTTATTATTACCTGTCTGCAGGCCGATACCGAAAAGCCTGAAATAGAGTAGGTGACAGAAATTATGTTTCGCTATGAAAGAATTGACTAACATTGAAATGGAAGACACACAGGGCGGTATGAAATGTTGGCTAGCTACCGCAGCATTAGTGGGAGCAGGTATACTCTTTACTGCTACTGCTGGAGCTGGATTGTTTATTACGGGTCTTGGCCTAGTATCTCTTGGATTTCCACTTGTTGAATACATTGAGTCTTGTTATCCGGAGCTAATGTGAGTTGAATCTATTGTGCTGGTTTATAGTATATCCTTCATTATGCTTCGAGAGACTTAGCTCAGTAGTGTCTAGCTGCCACTTGCTTCAAAGATGAATATCTGTCGCCAAATAAAAGAGTCGATTTCTTCAAGTAATGATAGTAAGTTCTCGGAAAAGCGGTCTGGTTAGACATTACTGAATGAATTTACTTGTTATTTTAGCTAATAAATAACAACACTATTATTTTCTGTACCTTCTTGGAATAATGTACCTAAACCTGGAGATGACATTCACGAGTTACAATGGTTTAAACTTTCGAATTGGGCTTGTGATCAAATTGTGGAAGAACATCTTGACATTTGCCTCGATGCCGGATTGAATGTGGAAG
>CAYUNU010000450.1:1542-3395 GCA_964446195.1 uncultured Porphyromonadaceae bacterium
TATTTGACATTTCAGAATATGGTTAATGGTTCTAAATTATTCTTTGTGCAGTTACTTACTCAATAGAAGTACTATC
Source organism: uncultured Porphyromonadaceae bacterium (assembly GCA_964446195.1). Lineage (GTDB taxonomy): Bacteria > Bacteroidota > Bacteroidia > Bacteroidales > UBA12481 > JAUVKA01. The sequence goes on from CAYUNU010000450.1 coordinate 1,619, forward strand.
CTTAAGATTGGAAATTTTGATAAATTTGAGTAGAATATATTGTTTTTTGTCATGAACATTGAATTTCCGGTTTACAGCGGTCACATTAAGTTTATTGGTGATGAGATCCATGTTAAGGATGGAATCTTCAAATGGCATAGAACATTAAGAATGATTTATTCTTGGTTTTTCATTTTTGCAGGAATCTCGGTTGCTACCTGGTCAATAAAAAGTGATCGTTTGCTCTTTATCATATTGGGAATAGCACTTTTAGTAATTGGAGTTCTTGGCGTAATCTTAGGGATGCAGGTGAACACTAGCACAGTTCTGAATTTTCGACAAGTCGAAAGGGCATTGATATATAGAGACAGAGTTTCCTCGTTAAATCTTGCCCTATATCTTAAGAACTCACAGAAACGTAAAATTATATTAGATAGCAAGGACGAGGATAGGTTTTGGGAAATCCATATCCAGAACTTAATTAATACATTAAAAGGGCTTAAAATCCCTACAGAAATCAGATAGTCCTTTTCTCTTTTCTGGAGGTTGTAATGGATCACCTCTTCAGTTATTGTAAACATAACCTTATGGTTTCTATAGGATTCATCAAAGCCATTGTGGTAATGATCCAATCATTGTGTCAAATAGGTTACATTACTTGCTGTTTGCAATTGTAGATTATGAGTTACGGGCACAATTGTCCTCCGTCTAAATAAGGGAAATATACTATCCAACATCATACCATATGCAAATCTTAAGCCTATAAGCATACAAAAAATGAAAAATACCTTATCCCCTGCGTTTTAGAGCTTTTAGGATAAGATAATGAACGGCATGTCCGCAGAAAGTCAATCAATCTCCATCCCGGATGAAATAGTAATGGGGAAAATTTATCTTATTCGAGGTAAAAAAGTCCTCCTTGATAAAGACCTTGCTGAACTATATGGCGTTGACACAAAACAATTAAAAAGGGCCGTAAGGCGAAACATGACACGGTTCCCTGAAGACTTTATGTTCGAGTTAAATCAGAATGAGTTTAAGGACTTGAGGAGCCAATCTGGCACCTCAAGTTGGGGTGGGGACAGATATTTGCCAATGGCATTTACTGAATATGGAGTATTAATGTTGGCCAGCGTGTTAAACAGCGCTAGAGCAATCGGTGTAAATATCCAGATAGTAAGAATTTTTAACAGGATGCGTGAAATACTGGCATCACATACAGAGCTTCTGAACAAGTTGACTAAGATAAAAGAGAAAATGGGCGAACACGATAATCAAATACAACTGATCTTTGAATACCTGGAACAGTTGGAAGCAGCCAGGCAGCAAGGACTGGAGTATCAGAGCCGTAAGCCCATAGGCTTCAGGTCTGTGGGAAGCCAGGAAGAGTAACCGAATATATCTTTCAAAAATTTCCCAGGTTCGAATTGCCACCAATAAATTTGAAACAGAGACTTGTTATTATGATCTTAATTTTTGAACTTTAGTCTGGCTTTGGATAAAGTCTCTGATAAAAGAGAGTTCAATACATCTAAACCTGCAATAATGAAAAAGCTTGAATTCATCCTCATTGCCGGAGCCGTAGGCGGGCTGAACTTGTAGCGGATTTATGTCCGCTTTCACTACTGATCGGGCCAGTATCCTTGATGACATTGGGTATCCTTTGTCTTCGCATGGGATTTGCTCTTTTCGCTAAAATATTTCTTAACACTTAAACAAATCGGAATGAAAACAAAAATCACCAAAAGAGATCTGACCGCTTTCATTTTGGGAGTGGTTGTTATGATTATAATCCAAT
>CAYUNU010000451.1:0-3392 GCA_964446195.1 uncultured Porphyromonadaceae bacterium
AAAGAAATCAGGAGGATTGATATAAATAGCAGAATATTATGTTTCATGGCGTGGCTTTTTGAGGTGCAGGAATTTACAGCATATTCGATTCACAAGCAAATGGAATTCTAAAAGAATACAAAATCATAGGAGCGCAGCGATTAGAATCACAGGAGAGCAGCGAGCAAAATCACCATTATTTTACTAAATTTGTGCAGTAATCAACGGAGTAAAATCCCCCTTTACTTGTCTGATCCGGCATTATATGACAGGAAGAAAATTACATATTATCCTGATGCTTATCCTAGTGACCCTATTCTCATGTGAGAATGAGATAGATATCAATATGGATATCGATGGAGTGCCTGTTGTTTATTGTGTTCTTGATATGGATGATACTTCACAGGTAGTGAGACTGGCAAAGTCATTTTTTCCCGAAAAAGATTATTGGAAATACGATCATCTGGAGCTTGAACGGTGGGATGAGCCTGTTGAGGTATATATCGAAGAATGGTCGGATCCTAATGCCGCAACAATTTATCAGTTCAATGAGCTCAATCGTGTGAGGCAGGATACGGGTTATTTTTCTTCTCCATCGTTTCAACTTTACGAGACAATTTTTACACCGCTACCAAACACAGAATACATTCTATACCTGTACTTCCCACAGCGAAATGTTTATACCTATGCCCGTACTTTGACCGTTGATCATCCAAATATTTTGGATCCTGCTTATATACCCGGTAGAGGTGTGACCTTTTCTGATTTGGACGACTATGTGGTGCAGTTTCGGCCATCTGCAAACTCTGAATTTCACCAATTCAGTTTCATAATGAGCGTTGAAGAACATAGTGCCTCCGATTTTAGTGTCGATTATTTCGACTTTGGATCCTCGGTTTTTGAGTCGAATACCGACCAGATAATTAACCGGCGACTTAGCTCAGCAAGGTTTTATAAAAACTTAACGGAAAAATATTCTGCCCTCAATGAGGGTGATTACCGAAAAGTTACCAGCCTGGAGTTTATTATTGCATCCTTTGGCAGGGAAATGAGACTATATAACCAGTTATACAGCAATGGGAGTCAGCCCTGGGAAATACAAACATATACTTCTTTTGTGAATGGACAGGGATTATTCTCCTCTGTAGCCCATGACCGACTGACCAACCTTGAGTTATCGAAGTTAACTCTGGATATTTTGACTGAGGATCCCAGATATGAACACATGAAGTTTATAAGATGAAGAGGCTTAAATACATATTGATCAGTCTTGTTTTTTTGGGTACTATCAGCTGCGGTGATGATCCTTTTATTGATAATAATAAAAGCGAGCCAACTACCACCGGAGTTCTTGAGGTAGATTTCAAATTGCCATACGTTCCACTTCCTGCTCAACGAATCCATAGAATAGATCTGAGCATAGCCCGATCCGCAGATAGCCTTTACAAGGGCTTGTTCATTTCCTCAGCCAATGTGTCGGATAGCAAGTCGCTTTACAGGTTTGTACTCACTCCAGGATCCTATTATTACCAGGCAGCAATCACATGCAGTTGTCAGGCTGATAGTTGCTTGTGGGGTGGTTTCCCCGGAGGACAGTGGGGTAAGCGATGGGCTATTGATCAGGTAGATGTGTTATTAGGTGAGGTTATACGTGAAAGTCCGTCATTTCAATGAGGCGAAAATATTTATATATCCTGATTTTAACTCTTGGACTTGTTCTTGGGTGCGACCGTGATGATAATACTCCGGTGAGTTTGGATTATACTTTTTTACCCCAGGAACCTTCAACTATTGAGGCTGTGTTTCTGGAGGCTATAATAAGTGGTCCCTCAAATCTGGATACTACGGAATATGTTTACAGATGGGATTGGGATAATGATGGGGACTTTGATACACAGTACTCTGCACAGCGTCATCTTACAAAGATTTTTAGAGAGCCCGGAGAATATGAAGTTAGCCTCGAAGCTCTTCACACCAGCGGAGTATCATATACAAGTACACATAATGTGAGTGTTAGTCAGGGTTTTTCAGCTCCCCATCCCGATTTTAGAGTCTTTCCGGATAGCGGTAACTTTAAAACACTGTTTAAACTGGATGCAAGTGCCAGCTTTGATGATCAGGAAGAACTTGAACATCTGAAATTCCAATGGGATTTTAATGAGGATAGCAGGTGGGATACAATAGCTTATGGCGACCCCATTGCCTACCATAAGTTTGATAGCTATGGCTTATTCCCTGTTAAACTTATGGTTTCAGATACAACTAGCAGACACAGTGAGGTAGTGAAGATGATACTGGTAAATCAGCTGGATACCTTGATCAGGCCAATCATCAGGATAGAACCTGAGTATCCTACTGATAAGGATACAATTAGGATTATTGCCTCAGACAGCTATTACGAAGGTAAGCCAGGCGAGCCCCTGAGGTTTTCCTTTAAGCCATTTGCAGGTGCCTGGACTAGTCCTACCTCCCAGAGTGTTTATCACTGGATACTCCCACCAACCGGGATTTTTAAATTGCAGGTTAGGGTTTATACCGAGGAGGGATTATACAAGATGGGCGAAAAGGAGGTTGTTGTTTCGTGGTCTAACAGGAAGCCTACAGCTCATGTTACTCGAAACATGCGGTTTGGAAATATCTTAAGCTCTTTTGAATTCAATGCCTGGGGATCATCAGATATTGAGAATACGCCATCGGAATTAAAAGCAAGATGGGATTTTGAGGGTGATGGCGTTTGGGATACTCAGTTCTCATTCGAGAAAATTGTAAATCGTGTGTATCAGAATCCGGGAGTTTATAGTCTAAAGCTTCAAGTGCTTGATGAAGGAGGGTTAAGAGATGAGACCTCCATCGACATACATGTTAGTCCACATACCAATCCTATGAGCTACTTTGTGGATATCAGGGATGAGCAGGACTATGGTATGGTGGAGATTGCCGGAAAATGGTGGATGGGCGAGAACCTTAATTTTGTGCCACGTGAAAAATTTGGCCCTGGAAAAACTTTAACATGGTGCTATGATGATAATCCGGCTATTTGTGATATAACCGGGAAATTGTATTTTGCCAAATCTATAATGGAAGAATACTCAGGAACAGATATTGATGATAATATTTGTCCTAAGGGATGGCACCTGCCATCACGCGAAGAGTGGATTGACTTGATCCTGGAGTATGGCTTTGAAGAATCAGGCAAAGAACTGTTCTATGGAGGGAGATCAGATTTCAATGCCTTGTTAGGTGGCTATGCCGCATACCATCGCTATGGTGGATTTGAGGAATTTCAGGCCGACAGTATTTATAAAGTTGCCTACTTCTTGAGCAGCGAAATTAATAGCTCCAGTGCTACTGCTGTTCAAATCGTAAGAGACCAAAAGGAAATCCATTTCCTTCAAATGCCGGCAGAAGGCTAC
>CAYUNU010000452.1:0-3382 GCA_964446195.1 uncultured Porphyromonadaceae bacterium
AAAGGATCAGAAACATATTCCTGAAGGATAGCCATCCGGGTAGGGGGAAGGGGCGCTGCGTGGGCATTAGGAATAAAAATCTTTACTCAGGTGGAGGGGGCGGTTCTGACTTTCCTTGTGTATGCGATAGATATATTCGCCGAGGACACCGAGAAAGCTTAGTTGTATTGAGCCGAGGAAATAAATCGACAGGAGGGTGGAGGACCATCCGGGGATGGCGAATCCTGCAAACTTGGCCACTAAAGTGTATAAACCGGCCAGGAAAAACACGACCACACCGATAATACCCAGGTAGAGGCATATCTTGATTGGTAGTTTAGAAAACGAGAAGATAGCATCGGAGCTCAGGGAGATAAGCTGTCCCAGTTTCATTTTTGACTGGCCGATATTCCTCTCTTCCCTTTCATACTCAACAAATTCCTGCTTGTAACCGATAAATCTCCTTATGCCGGGGAGGTAGCGTGTTTTCTCTGAAAAAGTTAGCATAGCCTCCAGGGCAGTTCTGTTCATCATGGAAAAATTTCCAACATTCTCCATGTCCTCCAGCTCGGATATATTTTTAAACCCTTTATGGAACCAGTGGGTCAGGACTGATCTGCCTCTAAAATTTATTTTCCCTGTTCTCTTGCCATAGACCACATCGGCCTTATCCTGTGTAAGGATAGAGTACATCTTGGTAAATAATTCCGGTGGATCTTGTAAGTCGCCGTCCATCAGGCCGATAAACTTGCCATTAGCCTTTGTCATTCCTGCCGTATAGGCAGCCTGATGGCCGAAGTTACGTGAGAGCTGGAGGATTTTTATCTTATTATTTTCCTGATGATAGGTTTTGAGTAGGGAGAGGGTATTATCCGTACTTCCGTCATCCACGATGATCAGCTCATACTCTTTTGTTAATTGCTCCAGCGCCTTGGTGGTCCTCCCGATAAGTTCGGGTATGACGGCTTCTTCGTTATATACAGGTATGACAACAGATATATCCATCGAAAATATTTAGAACATAAATGTACGAAAAAAGGTGTTAAGCTCTTTACAGTAGAGATTGACGGGGTCTGGGGTGATATGTTTTTCGGTTTTCTACAGTGCTATCCAGCAATTACCATCTTTATTTGATTGCACCACTGATTCTATGAAGCGCATGCCCCGGATACCATCTTCTATGCCGGGGAACTGTCCCGGTACTGTTGTCTGTTTCTTTATAGCTTTAGCAGCGCCTTTGTAGAGGTTGCCGAAAGACTCATATATTCCTTCGGGGTGGCCGGGAGGCAGCACGAAGCTCTCTTTAGCGAAATCTGTCAGGTATTCATAACCCGGCTTAATAATTTCGTAGGGTGCTCCCTCGTGGAACATTTTCAGTTCGTTAGGGTTTTCCTGTTCCCAGTGAAAACCTCCTTTGGAACCATAGATGCTTATCTGCAGGTTATTTTCTTCACCAGTAGCTATTTGGGAAGCTTTGATTACGCCTGTCAGGTTTTCGTCGAATTTGAGCAGTACATTTCCGTCGAGGTCGAGAGGGTTTTCCTCTGTTAATGAGCTCAGTACTCCAAGCACCTGTTTAACCTCCAGTCCGGTTGCATATTCGATCATATTGAAAGCATGCACTCCGATATCGGCCATACAGGAACTCTGTCCGGACACCTTAGGATCCAGTCGCCATGTAGCAAGCTTACCGCCACCGCCATGGATAATAGGGTTGATCCATCCTTGCAGGTATTGTGCTTCCACTCTTTGTATCTCTCCGATAGCGCCAGCTTCTATCCGTCTTTTCATTTCTCTTACCATGGGATAGCCGGTATAGGTATGGGTAAGGCAGAATACTCTATCCTTACGCAGGGCGGTCTCCTGAAGGTCGATAGCCTCTGCGGATGTTATGGTAACGGGTTTTTCACATATCACATGGAAATCACTCTCCATAAGCTTTTTAGCGTGGTCGTAGTGGAGGAAGTTTGGAGTGACTAATGACACTACTTGTATTCTTTCCTCTGCAGGAAGAGCCATCTCCCCTTCGATGAAAGCGTCAATATCAGGATAGACTCTGTTTAGAGGGATCTCTTCTTCGGAAGCAAACTCCTTTGCTCTTTCAAAATCCACATCGAACACGCCGCCCAGCATTTCGTATTGGTTGCATATTCGGGCAGCCACGCGGTGTGCGCCTCCGATAAAGGCACCTTTGCCGCCACCAATCATTCCCCAGCGTAATCTTTTCATAGTGATAATATTTATTGTGCGATCGGTTTTTTATTCTTAAGCATTGTTGTGAAGACAACAGCAAATAATACAATGAGTATAGCAGGAAGAACGGCGGTGTATCTCAGTATTTCAACACCTGTTGCACCTGCATCTGTAAAGGCTCCCGAGATGGGAAGGAAGATACTGGTCGACAGCATTCCTGCGCCTCCAAAAATTGATAATCCGAGTGCACCTGTTTCCGGCATTCTCTCGGATAAAAATCCCAGCATGGTGGGCCAAAAGAAACAAACTCCTATGGCAAATACGGCAGCAGCAAGGTATGTGGCTACAGCTCCGGAGAAATAGCTCATTAGTAATAAACCAATCATGCTAACAACGGCAGAGAAAAACAACATTCCTGTAGTATTGATTTTATGAATCAGTGGTCCGGCAAAACCCCGGCCAATAGCCATTATTCCATTGATGAAAGCCAGGACGAGTATAGGCGATGTACCTGTGTCTAATAAAAGAGAGGTGATCCGCTGGTTGGTTGTTAGCTCGGTTGCTGAACTAAGGAGCATGGCAAAGAGCATAATCAGGAATAGGGGTTGGAGGATAGCTTTCCACATACCTCCATAGGAAACTCCCATCTCCACTCTTTCTGTTTTTGGAAATTTCTGACCCATCATCAAAACACCGTATGTGATTAGTGGAATAACAAGTATGGCAACAAGAATTGGCCAGTCCCAGCCGAGGATATCCATAACTAAATAAGACAGTAAGGATCCTATGACTATACCTCCCGGGAACCAAACATGGAACCTGTTAAGCATCTTGGCTTTATCCTTGGGGAACAGTGTGGCGACGAGAGGGTTACAGGCTGCTTCAACACTACCGTTTCCTACTCCAATAAACAGGGCGCCAATGAATAAAGACCAGAAGTCAAAAGCAAATATGGTTAATCCAATTCCTATGACATGCAACGCGAAGGCAATCTTCATAAATTTTTTCATGCCTAAGAGATCAACGAATGGCCCGCCAATGAATTGGGCAAGAGTAAATCCCAGAAAGGCAGGTCCCATCACTATACCGATCATGGTGGATGTTAATTCAAAATCGGTTTTCCAAACATTCTCTAATTGAGCTCGTATTGCAAAGGTCATTGCTGTTACTATAAGAGCTATACTACTCATCAGGAACAGACGTTTAGCAT
>CAYUNU010000453.1:0-3372 GCA_964446195.1 uncultured Porphyromonadaceae bacterium
TGTCTATTTCTAATATTAGTATTTACAATCCCCAGCCTCAACGGCGGTAAGCTGAAGGCTCAGAATGCAGGAGAAAATCCGCTTCGCCAAGTGAAATCAGATGATCTCAAAGAGTCAAGAGTATATTATTCTGTTTTCATACAATCCTTTTATGACAGCAATGGTGATGGTATTGGTGATTTAAATGGCTTGACTAGCAAGCTTGACTATTTGAAAGAACTTGGCATTGGAGGCTTATCACTACTGCCCATTCACCCATCACCATCCTATCACAAGTATGATATTGTGGATTACATGGGCATCCATAAAGACTACGGCACTTTAGACGACTTTAAAGAATTGCTGAGCCAAGCACATGAGCGCAAACTGAAAGTATTAATTGACTTAGTTGTTAATAGCACTTCTAATCAGCATCCCTGGTTCAAAAAAGCCATCACCAACAATGACAAATACAGAAAATATTATGTGTGGTCAGATGATAATACTGAGTTTGATAAAAACCCTTTCCAATGGCATCAGGTAAGAGATAAGAAAGGCCAAAAAAATGAAGGCGAGAGGTATTATGGCTCTTTATGGTGGGAATTGCCTGAGCTAAACTTTGACAATCAAGATCTTAGAGAAGAAGTTTTTGAAATCGGAAGATTTTGGCTACAAGAGGTTGGGATTGATGGGTTTAGAGTAGATGAGGCTGAAAATATTTATCCGGATGATCAATCACACAAAACCTTACTTTGGTGGAAAGAATTTCATCAGGAAATGATAAAAATAAATCCTGATATAATACTAGTTGGAGAAGTTATGGGAGGATCAGAAAAAGCGAGCCCTTTCCTTAAATCAGGATTTAATTCTGTGTTAAATTTTGAAATGGCAGACATCATAATAGAAAGTGTTTTAAAAGAAAAGGACCTGGGGATAATCAAAACATATACGAAGATTGACTCATTGTATTCATCTTCTAATCCTGATTATCTAGATGCCACCCTTCTTTCTAACCACGATATGGAAAGGGTAATGACACAATTCAACAGAGACGCCAACAAGGCCAAACTATCGGCAGGACTGCTACTTACGCTTCCTGGTAATCCATTTTTATACTATGGCGAGGAGATCGGGATGCTTGGAGAAAAACCCGATGAGTATATTCGTGAGCCCTTTGTGTGGAATGTTGAAAACGAGGATAAGGGGCAGACTATTTGGGAAATCCCATATGCATCATCATCCAGAACAGTTAAGCCTCTTTTCTACCAATTAGATGATCGGGCATCTGTCTTTAATCATTATAAAAGCCTTATTAAGCTCAGAAACGACAATCCGGCTCTATCAAAAGGACAAATTAGCAGTATCGAAACCAGTAATCCAAAGGTCCTGGCTTTTTACAGGTACACAGAAGATCAGGAAGCTATCGTTATCATAAATTTTGGTTCAGAACTGGAGCGTATTCCAACACTTTATGGTCTCGATGGATTTGCAATGGCCTATAGTAATTTCATGGTTTTTAAAATAAATGATCAGGAAATAAGCCTCCAACCACATGCAATGTTTGTTCTTACGAAAAGCTTACCAGCCGTAAAATAGATCAGGACCAGACCTACTGGCAAACCCTTTTCAAATGGTCCTTTTCAAATTGTGGAAAAAGACTGGCAAAATCATTACTTAAATTACAATAAAGAATATTGCATTATTTATCTTTCTACACCTTAAACCAACAATTTAAAAAAAAGCTATGAGCGGATTTTTTGGAGCAGTAAGTAACAAGGATGTTGTTGATGATGTTTTTTATGGAACTGATTATCATTCACATCTAGGTACTAAAAGAGCTGGGATGACTTTTTTTTCTCCTGACGGGAAATTTAAGAGGTCAATTCACAGTCTCGAAAACAATTATTTCAGATCAAAGTTTGAAGATGAATTACCTGAGTTTTCAGGAAACTCAGGTATCGGAGTAATAAGTGACACAGATAGTCAACCTATATTAGTTAACTCACATCTGGGTGTTTTCTCTATAGTTACTGTAAGCAAAATCCATAACTCAGCTGAATTAACCAAGCATTATCTGGATAAGGGGATGCAGTTTGTGGAGACAACACAAGGGTTTACAAATCCGACAGAACTTATAGTAAAACTGATTTGCGAAGAGAAAGATTTTGTAGCCGGTATTGAAAATATGTATTCTAAGATACAGGGATCTTGTTCTCTTCTAATATTACTTCCCGACAGGGTTATTGCGGCGAGAGATAAGCTTGGCAGAACCACCATTATTATTGGGAAAAATGAGAATGGCTATGCAGCTGCATCTGAGAGTTGTGCTTTTCCTAATCTTGATTATGAAATAGAGCATTATGTTGGTCCAGGAGAGATCGTGGAGCTAACATCAGGGGAAATGAAGACTTTACGTAAACCTAATGACAAGATGCAAATTTGCTCCTTTCTATGGGTTTATTATGGGTACCCACCATCTATTTACGAAGGAATTAATGTTGATGAGTGTCGATACAAATGTGGGGCAGCCCTGGCAAAAAGAGATGATGTTAAGGTTGATTTTGTAGGAGGTATTCCTGATTCTGGAATCGGACATGCTATAGGATATAGCAACGAGCGTAAAATCCCTTACAAAAGAGCCTACGCAAAATATACTCCAACCTGGCCACGAAGCTTTATGCCACAGGACCAGCGAATGCGGGATCTGGTTGCAAAAATGAAGCTCATACCTAACGCGGGAATAGTTAAAGGGAAATCAATGGTTTTTCTTGATGATTCCATCGTGCGGGGAACACAATTAAAAGACAACACAAAGGACTTGCACAATTGTGGGGCTCGTGAAGTTCATATGCGGATTGCTTGCCCACCATTAACATTTCCCTGTATGTATTTGAATTTTTCTCAGTCGAGATCAACTCTGGAGCTGGCAACACGGAAAGCAATAACCCAACTCGAAGGGAAAGAACAAAATTTAGAGGAGTTTGCTGATCCCACAACCGATAGGTATCAGGCTATGGTTAAGCAAATTGCAGACAACCTTGGATTAGACTCACTAATGTACCAGGATTTACCCGATCTTGTTGAAGCTATCGGTTTACCGAAAGAAAAACTATGCACCCATTGCTGGGATGGTAGTAGCTATTTTTAGGAATATCAACGATTAGATTAATCCATATTTGTTTTTATCCTGATCCAATCTCTGGCGTTGGTAAATGCCTCAAGCCATGGACTTGTCTCATCTTCAGACCTATTAGCTGGGTAGTGAGCCCATTGCCATGGTAAGAAAGCTCTTTCAAGGTGAGGCATCATAGCCAGATGCCGACCATCGTCGGAACAAACTGTTTGCCAGAAAGGCCCCGTAGGGACCTACCGACGCAGCCACCAGGGGTTTAA
>CAYUNU010000454.1:0-3367 GCA_964446195.1 uncultured Porphyromonadaceae bacterium
CTTCATATGAGGCCTCTGTTAAATCTAAAAGATCCAGTTGACATCGAAAGGTTCAAACAGATAGCTACAGAGATAGTTGGATTAGTGAAGAAGTACAATGGTTCACTGAGTGGGGAGCATGGCGACGGCAGATTAAGAGCACCGTTTATACCTGTCATCCTGGGAGAACACAATTATGAATTAATCAGGAAAGTTAAACATCTTTTCGACCCTCAAAACATCTTCAATCCGGGGAAAATCGTGGATGCTCCTCCAATGAATGAATTCCTGAGGTATGAACCCGGACAACAGACACCACAGATAGATACTATTTATGATTTTAGTAGAGACCTTGGAATTGTTAGATCTATCGAGAAATGTAACGGCTCCGGTGATTGCAGAAAAACCCATCATATAGGAGGGACTATGTGCCCATCTTACCAGGCAAGTCTCGACGAAAGAAATTCAACCAGAGCAAGGGCAAATATTTTAAGGGAGTTTATCAACAAGCCTAACAAGGTAAATCGCTTTTATCATCAGGAGATATATGATATACTGGATCTCTGTCTTTCATGTAAGGCCTGCAAAAGAGAATGCCCTTCATCCGTGGATATGGCAAAGTTGAAAGGGGAATTTCTGCAGCACTGGTACGATAAACATGGTGTCCCCCTCCGGACCATACTGATAGCCAACATAACTAGTCTCAATCACTTAGGAAGCTATTGGCCTAGCTTTATCAACCTACTAATGAGCAATAAGGGGACATCAGGATTGTTTAAAAAAATTGTTGGGTTTGCCCCTAACAGAAGCATGCCAGAAATCTCGCCAAAGCCTTTTGATAAATGGGCAAAGAAAAATCTGCTTAGAATAAACCCAACAGGTAGTGAAGTGAAATCCGAGGTTTGTTTGTTTATTGATGAATTCACAAATTATAATGATGCCGGTATTGGTATCAAAGCCGTTAAGCTATTGAGCTCTCTGGGATACAGAGTTGTTCTTCCTCCCTTGGCAGAATCGGGTCGCTCATATATTTCCAAAGGTTTGATCAGAAAGGCCAAAAAGCTTGCCGAGACTAATGTTAAATTATTCAAGGAGATCATTGATAGTTCGATGCCCTTGATAGGTATAGAGCCTTCAGCGATTCTAAGTTTCAGAGATGAATATCCCGATTTGGTTAATCCTGATTTAAAAGAAGATTCGATTAAGTTAGCTGAAAATGTACTCTTGATAGATGAATTTCTGATGGAAAGAATGAAATCAGGAGAAATATCTACGGATAGCTTCACAGAAGATCACAAGCACATCAGACTGCATGGTCATTGTCAGCAAAAAGCTGTTTCATCCACAGAATCAACACGCTATATACTTGGATTTCCTAAGAACTATACGATGGACGAGATTCCATCCGGACGTTGTGGGATGGCCGGATCGTTTGGATATGAGAAGGAGCATTATGATTTATCGATGAAAGTTGGTGAATTAGTATTATTCCCGGAGGTTCGCAAAACTCCTGAGGACAATATTATCAGTGCTTCCGGCACAAGCTGTAGGCATCAGATAAAAGATGGTACGGGAAGGGAGTCACTTCATCCGGTGGAAGTTTTGTTCGCTGCGCTCCGGTGATTTAATTATGAGGTTAAAGTGAAATCATCAGCATCTAAGAAAGCTGGGAATTTTTTCTTGAAATTGTTTAATTTTTTTAGGCTTAATTCTTTTGTAATTACTTGTTCAATATTATCCTCTGATGATTCCATAATATCTCCTTTGAAATCTATGATCATGGAGTTTCCTGAATGTTGCAGTCCGGTATTGCTTTCCCCTACCCTGTTTAAGCCAATCGTATAACACTGATTTTCAATTGCTCTGGCACACAAGAGTGTTTTCCACACCTGCTTCCTTACAGCCGGCCAGTTGGCTACATTGATCATTAAGTCGTAATCATTTTGATTTCTCGACCATACCGGAAAACGTAGGTCGTAGCAAATTTGCGGCAATATTCGCCATCCTTTATATTCGATAATAATCCTCTTATTTCCTGATGTATAACTTTCATTCTCAGCTCCCATGCGAAATAAGTGTCGCTTATCATATTGGCCAAGAATTCCATCAGGAGAAATAAACAAAAAACGATTGAAATACTTTGTCCCCTCCTGAATGATAAGACTTCCACAAATTGCTGTGTTATATTCCCTGGCCGTCTTCATCATCCATAAAACAGTCTTCCCATCCATCGTTTCAGCATGCTTTTTTGCATTCATCGTGAACCCCGTTGAAAATAATTCAGGAAGGACAATGAGGTCGGTTGAAGGAAGAATATTAAAATCGTGTGAAGTCAGAGCTCTAATCAATCTCTCAAAATTATCAATATTATGAACAGGTTTTTCCCATACTAAATCCGACTGTATAAGACTGACATTCAGGTTTGACGGCATAAGTACATTCTTATTGATTTATTGTTTAAAGATATTTATTTATTTCAGGATGACATCTATCTTCTGTTTTTGGCTTATTTCTATTTAGTTTTACAAAATATCTCAGATCTGTTTATCGTTAAAACTCAAAAAATATTCAAAAATGAAATCATTAAAGTTCCTTGTTTTCTCAATCCTTTTATCCTGCATGACCTTTGGAGTTACCGGACAATCAAAAGTTACGGCTGTTAAGGTTGGGTCACGGATAGACATATCGATAGACAACAATTTATTTACTCAGTATATTTTCTCTGAGGATGAAAAATATCCTTTATTCTTTCCGGTTAACGGCCCAACAGGGTTTAGTGTAACTTCAATGAGAAATAGTCTGTACCCACACCACAGTTCACTATTTTTCGGTTGCGACAGAGTAAATGGCGGGAATTACTGGCAGGAGGGTCTGGAAAGAGGTCGGATCCGAACACTGAGAGCAGAAATTATCGAATCAGGTGAGGACAAAGTTGTAATTGAAAATGAGTGTATCTGGAGTCGTCCCGGTGCCATGTCGCCTGTTCGTGATTTCAGAACAATCACTATCTCTGTTCCATCAAAAGATATTTACCAGATTGATTTTGACATTACACTTGACATGCTGATGGACGTTAAAATAGAAAAGACAAACCATTCATTCTTTAGTGGCAGGATGGCACCTGACTTATCAGTCACAGGAGGTGGAGTGATGGTGAATGCTGAGGGCGAACAAGGTGAAAAGGGAGATGAAGGAACCTTTGGTAAAAGATCGCCTTGGATGGATTGCTACGGGACAAGAAATGGAAAAACTGAGGGAATGGCAATTATGCAGCACCCCACAAATAAGTGGTACCCATCACCTTGGTTTACTCGTGATTATGGATTCTTCTCCCCTACTCCAATGTATTGGCCGGAGAATGATCAGGCTGGCACTACTTTCAAGAAAG
>CAYUNU010000455.1:0-2197 GCA_964446195.1 uncultured Porphyromonadaceae bacterium
ATAAGCCTTCGCCCAGTAAAAAACCGTTTTTTCCTGATCTTGTTTTAGAGAAGCATAGCAAGGGATACTCCAGCTTAATTCCTTTTATCGACTGGAACATAAGGGTTTCTGTTCTGGAAGAGATGTTTACGGGACTGAGTGGTCCTTTTAATGGTGGCCATTCCTTCATGCTTTCCCCAAGTATAGGATCAAGCTTAAATAGACTAAATTTAGTATTTATGCTTCCTTCAATATCCTCAGTTATTCCTGTCCTGTCAATAAACCTGATTCCCAGATCCAGTTGGTTAATGGCATTAAGATCAGTTTGCTCTCCAATAATGAACCAGGCAGGTAGTTTTTCTCTTTGGTACTCCTGTATTAACCTGCGTGAAACAGGTGATGAGGCAAGGGGTATCTGGTGAAATATAATTAGTTCGTAATCATTTAGTCTATTAGTAAAAGTGCTAATATCTGAAGTTTCCAGCTCAAACTGATCCATCTCACCAAGAGCTGAGGCAATGGCCGAAACATCGGGATGGGGAGAGCCAAAAAGGATCAGGACTTTAGCTTTGTGTTCCACCACTTCCACTGTGAGTGAATAATTATTATTTACAAGATTTTTCTCCTGATCACGTCCCGAAATATTTATTTTGAAGTTCTGCACTCCTGTTTCACTTGCATTCAGATAAAATCTAATTATTCCGGTGTTGTCATTTGGTATAAATTCGGCTATTGTATCCAGCAAAACCTTTTTTCCGGAGCTGACCAAAAGCTTCGGATAAGCATCTGTCATGTTCCATGATTCAAAAATCATCTCAACCGGAAATCGGGTATCTTTATAAACAAGATCATTTGCGGTGACGCTCTTGATCATCAGATCAGGCAATTTGCTGGTATCCCCGAGTGCCATAGTATTGATCTGGAAAGGGAAAATATCATCAGAATATAGAGGGTTAGCTCCTTGATTATATATCCCATCGCTAAAAAGTAACAAAGAATTTACGGGGTCTGCATGGTGTCGGGATGTCAACTCATCGAATAGCAGGCTAAAATCTGTTGCCTTATCAGAAAAATCAGGAAATCCAGCCTCTTGAACGTGATCTCCAAAGAGATAGGTATGGACGTCAAATTTTTCATCCAGAATATCTCTAATCTCAGGAATTTGTTCCAGGAGCCTTTTAGGAGCATCAGAGATAGAATCTGAGACCCGCATCGAAGAGCTATTATCAATAGCTATAAGAAAAAGAGGCTTGATACTGTTTGGGATACGACTAATAATTTTAGGTCCCAGAAACAATAAGAAAACAATTAGTAAGGACAGACTTCTTAGAAAGATCAATGTGTACCTTGTCCACCGAGGGAATAATTGTTTGGCTTTAGGCGTAAAGTAGCTGAGCCATGCTAAAAGCACAACCAGTCCTACACCTATAGGAACAAGCCACAAAGGCAATTCAGTCTGAATATTCCAATTCACTGGTCAGGATTCTCCTCCTTTGCAAAGATACAACTTGAATAATCTAATCCGGAAAGACCCAGGTATTCTAGGTCATCATGGCACCACAGACCTGTACAACCTGTCCGCTGACATAGGATGAAAGGTCGCTTCCCAGGAATACGGCCACTTTAGCCACTTCATCGGCAGTGCCACCTCTTTTGAGAGGAATATTTTCAGCCCATTGCGCCTTAACCTCTTCACTAAGCTTATCTGTCATCTCGGTTAGAATAAAACCGGGAGCAATAGCATTACAGCGCACGTTTCTTGATCCCAATTCTTTAGCGATAGATTTTGTAAAACCAATCATACCTGCTTTTGAGGCTGAGTAGTTAGCCTGACCGGCATTACCACCAACTCCAACAACCGACGACATATTTATTATTGAGCCTTCGCGTTGCTTAAGCATAACGCGTTGTACTGCTTTTGTAAGGTTAAAAGCTGATTTAAGGTTAACATTAATAACCATATCCCATTGCTCTTCGGTCATTCTCAGCAGCAGAGTATCTCGGGTTATCCCTGCGTTATTAACCAGGATATGTATTCCATCAAAATCATTCATTGCCTCTTTCACCACCTCCTCAGCACTTTGGAAACTGCTGGCATCAGAAGCATACATTTTCACCTTCACACCTTTTGCATTTAGAGATTTCTCCAGTGCAACAGCATTTTCATCCCTTACAAGATCAGTAAGAATCAGGTTTGCTCCTTCATCGGCAAATCTTT
>CAYUNU010000455.1:2212-3367 GCA_964446195.1 uncultured Porphyromonadaceae bacterium
ACGTGAGGCACCTGTGATAAGAGCTGTTTTTCCTTCTAGTAGTTTCATTTTTTTCAGTTATTCGTACCCCCCTGTATCCCCCCTAAACAGGGGGGAGGGAATCTTACATATTACGTTTAATATCCTTAATTGTTTAAGGCTTTCTTCATTGTCGTCCCAATATTTGCCGGTGATTCCACAACGTGGATACCACATTCGCCCATAATTTTCATTTTGGCAGCAGCAGTATCCTCAGCACCACCAATTATAGCACCGGCATGGCCCATGCGGCGTCCCTTAGGGGCTGTTTGTCCGGCAATGAATCCCACTACAGGCTTTGTTCCGTTTTCTTTTATCCATTGAGCAGCGTCAGTTTCCATTGTCCCGCCTATCTCTCCGATCATCACGATACCCTCTGTTTCCGGATCTTCCATAAGAAGCTTCACCGCATCCAGGGTTGTTGTTCCAATAATTGGGTCACCACCAATACCGATGCATGTTGTTTGTCCGATCCCTAACCTTGTAAGCTGGTCAACAGCCTCATATGTTAGTGTTCCTGAACGTGAAACAACTCCAACATTACCTTTCATGTGAATAAAACCAGGCATGATACCAACTTTCGCTTCGCCGGGGGTAATAACTCCGGGGCAGTTTGGGCCAACCAATCTCGAATCTTTACAAGCAAGATAGTCTTTCACCTTAACCATATCCTCAGTAGGTATTCCTTCTGAGATGCAAACGATAGTTTTTATTCCTGCATCAGCAGCTTCCATAATGGCATCTGCAGCGAAAGCAGGAGGCACAAAGATGAGAGATACGTCGGCACCGGCCTTTTGCGCTCCTTCGGCTACAGTATTGAAGACCGGGCGATCGAGGTGGGTCGTTCCACCTTTGCCTGGTGTAACACCGCCAACAACATTAGTACCATATTCAATCATCTGGGTAGCATGAAAGGTTCCTTCCTTACCGGTAAATCCCTGAACGAGAATTTTTGAGTTTTTGTTTACTAAAACGGACATGGCTTAATTTTTCTTTATCTGAACTAACAATAAAATTAAAGTGTTCGAAGATAATAAAACAATTTCGTGGGGGAAAGGGAAGTCGGGAAAATGGTATATTTGTCGGGTTGCGGGTTGCGGGTTGCGGGTTGCGGGTTGCGGGTTGCGGGTTTCGGGT
>CAYUNU010000456.1:0-3343 GCA_964446195.1 uncultured Porphyromonadaceae bacterium
GGCAAATCTTTTGAGATGCTTGGGGGAGACATCTACCACATGAACCCTAGTCAGGCCGACCCGCTTCACCTGGATCACTGTGAGCTCTGGATAAATCCACTTAACCCTAAAAACCTTCTCCTGGCAAATGACGGAGGTGTTTACAGCAGCTATGATAAAGGTGCTACCTGGCTACATCATAATAATATCCCGGCAGGTGAATTCTATGATATATCTGTTGATAATCAGAATCCTTATTTCGTTTATGGTGGTGTTCAGGATGATGCATCAGTTTACGGTCCATCTGAAGAGTGGAACCCCCTTTTCCCTGATGGCTGGAGATATATCTGGGTGGATGCCTGGAGTGGGGGAGATGGCTGTGTTACTATTCCTGATCCTGTAGATAATAACATTGTCTATACATCATCACAGAATGGAGGCATTTTCAGAAAAGAATTGAAGCAGGAAAAGTCTAAGCACATAAGACCCAGATTGCCACGGGGCAGCTCAAAAAAGTTAAATTATAATTTTGTTGCCCCTTACATTATATCTTCCCATGATCCTCAAACATTGTATCATGCAGGAAACTACGTCTTTAAGAGTAAAGACCGGGGGGATAACTGGGATTTGATCAGTCAGGACCTTGCAAAATCCGCACATAAAGAGAAGGAGTCTCTGGCTGCCGGAGCAATTGAGGAATCACCACTGGTACCTGGCTTATTATTTGTTGGGACAGATAAAGGGGCTTTTTGGCTTAGTGAGAATGATGGGAAGGATTGGGAGGAGAGATCTCAGGGGCTTCCAGATCAATATATTCGTTCAATATGCCCAAGTCGTTTTAATGCCGCAAAGGTGTATGTCGCGGCAACAGGGATAAATCAGGATGATTTAAACACATATATCTATGTTAGCGAAAATCTTGGTAAGTCGTGGAGATCAATAAAGGGAAATCTCCCTTCAGAGATAGCCAACGTGATTCTGGAGGATCCTGTGTACGAAAATATTCTTTATGCCGGTATGTATAGAGGAGTTTATATTTCTTTAGATATGGGTGAAAGCTGGTCCTTGCTCGGGACAGATATGGCAGCGACCTGCATTTCTGATTTAGCTATTCAGCCTAGGGAATTGGATCTTGTGGCTGGTACTCATGGACGAGGTATTTATAAGCTAAACCTTAAAGCTATTCATGAGTTAATGGATCTTGACAGGGAGAAAGCAAATCTCTTGAATATTCCTGATGGAAGATCTCCCTGGCTTAATGATACTCATGGCGATGTTAACCAGAGATCTGTAAGAAAGACTTCTTTTTCATTTTGGCTTCCGGCTCCTGAAAGGGTTAAAATCAGGATAAAACAAGATAATCGGACTCTCTTTGAGGAAACTATTGAAGGGAAGAAAGGACTAAATCAATTTCGTTGGGATTTGCAAATCCAGGAAAATGAGTCTGATCAGCCATATTTTATTCACTTTAAAGAATATATGAAAGCCGGGGAGTATAAAGTAAGCCTTGTCACCAAAGAAAATGAAATGGAGAGGGATTGGTTAGTTAAACCCGGCGAAATACCACATAACTGGTAGGCCGGGAACATACTCTCCTCAGTATTTTTTTATCCTGATGTCTGTTAAAAGAAGTAGTAGGCTGCGATAAGGAACCTTGTATTACTTACAGGTATTGAGTTCTCAACCATGCCTTCGGAATTATATGTTCCGTAAGCAGCAGTGGTATATTCTACCTCTCCGGCGAATCTTATTTTTCCTGTATTGAAGATTATACGTGGCGCAATTCTATAGATATAATCAATGTTTGATCGTGTTCCAAATTGCACAGTATTATCAATCTCCATTCCTGCACCCAGGTTTTTTGAGTATCCACCAAATAATCCTACCTGTATTTTTTGGCCATTTGTATGGATCTCAGACCAGACAGCCATTGAGCTTAGGGGGGTGTATTCCCTGTGGTCGGTTAATGGATCAGCGCTTACTAAAGCAAAACTGCTTATTCCCACAAGATCATAAGCATTTTGTCCGTAAACAGCTTCCAGTTTAAAGGTTAGGGCAGGTATTTTTACCTTAATAAAAGCTTCTTGCAAAGTGCTACTAACCATTTCATCAGCAACGATATTGGCGTTAGTAACCAAGCGGGGGACGAGAGTTTTATATCCGGCACTTACCCCGGCAACAATCTCGGATCCATTGTCGCTTTTTGTATTGTATAAAAGTGTTAGGTTAAACTCAGGCTTTCCGGAGTTTCTCAACAAGGATGATCCCCCGGCACTGGTGAAATCTCTTTGAGTGAAGGCAGTGGCAATGATATTTAATTCCCCCATTTTGTATGTAAAACGAAGTTGGGGGTTTCTTGAGAAGGGCTGGAAGGGTGCTCCCGTATTAAAAGATACTACTCCGGGGAAGCATGCGGCAATGAACATTGGGTTCCAGGTCTGACCAAAAAGCAGTTCGGCATGCTCCCAAACCATTTTGCCATAAGCATGACGAAGGCGAAAACCATTAACATCGCTATCTGAATGTCCGAAGAAAGCTCCTTCAATGACAGCTGAAGTTTTGGCTCCCAAGGCATCCGGGCCTGTTATCTTTCCGGTGAGCCTGGTTTGCAGAGCCAGAAAATTTAAATTGGCTTTAGCATTGATGTCGGCACCATTAATATCCAGTAATTCGGGCTTTGGCCAGAGCATAAAGTGCCCTTCTCTGATGGCTACATTCTGACGGGTATCGTAAATAAAGTCATTCTTCACAAAGCCTGAGAATGATATTCCAAATTTTTGATCCTGGGCAGATAGGCCGAGGCATATTGTTAGCAGAATAGTTAATGAAATTAGACGTTTCATGTCAGTGGATTTTAGTTTTTATCTTTTTTTTTATCCGTTTTTTCCTTTTCGCGAGGGAAGAGTTTTTGTATTATACTTCTCTTCCTGAGAGGTTTGCCCAAGAGACGGTTAAGGTTGTTTTCAGCTGGAAGGTTGTCTTCCCAAAGTTCAAGTGCCTTAGTATAATTCTTAGCGGCATTTTCGTAATCATCCCTCTGGCGATAAACAAGGCCTAAGTTAGTGTAAGCAACAGACAGGCGCCTTTGTGTTTCCCACTGAGCTTCTTCAATTTCTTTTACACGTGAACTCAGGAATCTGCTTTTTTTATCGTCAGAATATTCCTCAAGACCGATCAAAAAATCTTTGCTCACTAGATTTGGTAAATTGTCGATGCTTTGATCCTTAAAGGTCTGGTTCCAGTTTTGATAGATAGAAATGCTTTTTAGGGAGGCTATTTCTGATAGTAACAGTAGGCTATCCAGACCAATACTATTTATCCTTTGCGACCCCCCCATGTTTGGCAAGCTGTCTTTGTAAACGGC
>CAYUNU010000457.1:0-3324 GCA_964446195.1 uncultured Porphyromonadaceae bacterium
CGGGTTGCGGGTTGCGGGTTGCGGGTTGCGGGTTGCGGGTTGCGGGTTGCGGGTTGCGGGTATGTCGAGAACAAAGGCCTTCATATTCTATATGATGTCAAACATATCAGGCATTTACTTTTTGATAACTTAGCCCGCTGGTAAATTCATCGATACAGAAATGGAAACTATCCTAAAAAACAAATTGACAGTATGCTGTTTAGTGATACTGTTTACAATGACATCGCAGGCACAAAACTGGCAGCAATGGCGTGGGCCCGGTGCCAACGGTGTCGCTGAGCCAGGAAACTACCCCACAACATTTTCTTCGGAAGATGATATATTATGGAAGGTAAAACTACCTGGGGCTGGCGGGTCCACTCCGATTGTTTGGGGAGATCATATAATACTTACATCAGGAATTGGAGAAGGTGAGGATGGTGAGGATGGAGTATTATGTTATGATTGGGATGGGAATCTGGTATGGGAGGTTAAGCTTGGTAAGCAAATTCCCGGAAAACACCCCAGAGGAAGCGGCAGCAGTCCATCCGCAATAACTGATGGGGAGCGCATATTTGTCCTATTCAAGAGCACAACTTTGGCCGCGCTTGATTTTGACGGCAATGTCCTGTGGAAAACCAACCTTCAGGAAACTTTCGGCGATATTACTTTCTGGTGGGATTTAGGTACCAGCCCGGTTCTCGCTGAAGGGAATGTGGTAGTAGCAGTATTGCATGAAGGCGATTCCTACCTTCTCGCTCTAAATCAATCAACAGGGGATATTGCCTGGAAAGTCGACAGGAACTATACCTGCAGTCCGGAAACTGCTCAGAGCTATACTACTCCATTGCTTATCACTGAAAACAATAAAACGAGCATCGTTGTATGGGGGGCTAACCACTTAACAGCTCATGATGCAGTAACGGGCGAGATAATTTGGTCATACAGCGGGTTCAACCCGGAAAAAAAACAATACTGGCGCACCATAGCATCGCCTGCAATTTCTGATGGTATTGCTGTTGTACCATATGGTAGAGGTAGGTTACTGGCAGGCATGAAAATTAATGTTAAAGGTGAGATGACCGATAAGGACTTCCTTTGGGCAAAAAGCGGAATTGGCGCTGATGTTGCCACACCGATTGCCTTCAAGGGCAAAGTTTATGTCCTTGGTTTTAATGGCAAGCTGTGGTGCCTGGATATCCTTACGGGTGAAGAGCTCTGGGAAACCAAATTACCCGACCTTAAAGGATTGTTTTATAGCTCTCCAACACTTGCCGGAGATACGCTTTATCTAGGCAGTGATGAAGGATCATTTTACGTTTGTAAGGTATCCGATAATGGAATAAAGGTTCTTACCCAAACTCATTTCGAAGACAATTTTGTGGCTTCGCCAGTGCTGGTTAATAACAAATTGCTTATAAGGGGCACAAAGAACCTTTATTGCATAGAAAAAAAGTAAGAGCTACCTTAATAACTAACACCTGTTAATTGCTCAGATAAGTTCCAGAGCTTTTTTGCGTTTTCCTTATTGTGGGATAATTTATTGGATCGAACAAGCTCTGGATAACCACGCATTTCCATCATTTTTGTTGGGCCAAAATAATTTCCTGATTGTGCATCAAGGTCTGTGGCAGCTCTTAAAGTTGGTAGAGTCCCCATTTCAACTGTTTGAGCAAGAATCTTACCCATAAAGCTTCCAAAACTAACATGCCTGTCCAGTTCGGTTTTTGTCCAACCCGGATGTGCAGCAGTAACAATTGGTGCATTTTCTTTCCCCTTATATTTCTCAATTAATTCGTACATGAAATATAGGTTAGCAAGCTTACTGTCTGCATAAGCTTTGGTGGTGTTGTATTTTCTGGTTTCCCAATTGATATCATCAAAATTGATATTTCCTGGTTTATGGGCAATACTACTTGTGACAACAAGCCTTGACCCTAAGGTGTCCAACAATATGGGCATTAAGTGACCGGTGAGCGCAAAATGTCCGAGATGGTTAGTCCCCATTTGAATTTCAAAACCATCTTTGGTTTTCGAATATGGGCACATCATAATCCCTGCGTTATTGATTAAAACATCCAGCTTTTTATAATCCCTTTTAAATTCTTCAGCAAAGGACTTTATCGACTCTAAACTAGTTAAATCGAGAGCTTTAATATCAATTTTTGCATTTGGATAATCATTTCTGATTGCCCCTGCCACAATCTCTGCTTTATCAGTATTTCTCACAGCCATTATAATAGCAGCATTTTTCCCTGCTAATACTTTTGCAGCCTCTTTTCCTAAACCACTACTTGCTCCGCTTATAATGATAGTTTTTCCAGCTTGGTCTGGAACATCTTCACTTGTCCACTTTGTCTTTGACATAACTTGATTTTATATTTCTAAAACTAATAAAATTTCTCCACTGCTTCATGACTGGGTATTGCATCCCTCTTGGCCATCCTGAGGCTATAATTATTTGATCTGAACTCGATTAATATCTTGTGGTAGACGCGTTAGCAATTCATAGTTAACCTGGTTGCTCAGTTCGCTGAATGAAGCAACCGATAATTGGGTTTTTCCTTGTTTTCCAATAATCACAACTTCATCACCAATGTTTGGGTTTTTTAGTTTTGAAACATCCACAACGATCATATTCATGTTAACCATTCCAATAACAGAAACACGCTGATTGTGGATAAGTACTTTTCCCTGATTGCTAAGTGATCTACTGTAGCCATTATAATACCCAACCGGGATGATGGCAATTCTCATATCAATTTGAGCCTGATAGAAATTGCCATAGCCAACGAATTCCCCTTGTTTAACTTGCTTGACATCCATAATTGTACTATTCCAGCGTAGCACTCGTCGTAAAGGATCTTTTTTATTTGATTTATCGTGTATGTAATGAATAAAAGTTTCACTGCTAGACCAAAATCCGTATTGCATAATACCAATCCGCACCATATCCATCCTTGTCTCAGGATAGGTTATGGTAGCAGCAGAACATGCAGCATGCAATATATCGGGCTTTATTCCTTCTTTTTTTAGATAGTCAACAATTTCATTATAGAGTTTAAACTGATTTTGTATCCTCACATAATTGGCAATGCTCTCTGCGCCGGCAAGGTGGGTGCATACACCC
This sequence comes from uncultured Porphyromonadaceae bacterium, assembly GCA_964446195.1. Lineage (GTDB taxonomy): Bacteria > Bacteroidota > Bacteroidia > Bacteroidales > UBA12481 > JAUVKA01. The sequence goes on from CAYUNU010000457.1 coordinate 3,110, forward strand.
CGTATATGAAAAAGCTCCCTGTTTTCTTTGACAATTAACAAGGCCTTTTGTAAGTCGATAAAATTTAAACCGGTACGATTCATCCCAGTTTCCAAATCGATGTGGACAATTGCTTTTTTATTGAGTTTTTTTGCAGCAAATACTAAACTAGTTGCCCTTTCGGAATCCGAGATATAGCATTCTATTCCATTATCTATAACCCACTCTATCAATGC
>CAYUNU010000458.1:0-3315 GCA_964446195.1 uncultured Porphyromonadaceae bacterium
CCAGGAGGAGCTATCAACGGAAATAGAAACCAGGGTAAGGGATTTGGCTAACAGCCAGTGATAATGAAGATACGCCTGTCAAAAAAAATTCAGATCTCATTGATCGTTAAGCCTCCAAAATGGTTTAGGTCCTTTTCCAGGAATGTGATCTGGAAGATGGATGGTGAGGGTAAAAAGCTTTATTTCACTTTTGATGATGGCCCTGTTCCGGAGCTAACCCCTTGGGTTCTCGATATCCTTAGTGAGTATAATGCCAAAGCAAGCTTTTTTTGCGTTGGGGATAATGTGAGAAAATATCCTGATTTATATGATTCCATTCTTCGTCAGGGTCATCAGGTTGGCAATCATACTTATTCTCATATCAATGGATTTAGAAGCGGAATTAGAAAATATATTTTTGATGTTTTTAAGGCAAAAAAATATATTCACTCCAAGCTCTTCCGTCCACCTTATGGAAGGGTTAGGGGTTTGGCGCAGAGGGTCTTGCGGACAAGGTTTAAAATAGTGCTGTGGGATGTGCTAAGCATGGATTACGACAATAATATTGATCCCAGGCAGGTAGTGAGGAATGTGATTGCAAATGCGGGCCCCGGGTCTATTCTTGTATTCCACGATAATCCAAAGGCTGATATAAATTTAAAATATGCTCTTCCCCGATTGCTGGATTTTTATTCCAAAAGGGGGTATGAATTTGTACCTTTACCGGGTTAATATAAATTGAATATAATGAATGTTTTAGTTATAGGAGCGGGAGGTCGGGAACATGCTCTGGCCTGGAAGATTGCTCAAAGTCCTCTTTTAGATCAATTATTTATTGCTCCGGGAAATGCCGGAACTGAAAAGCTTGGAGAAAATGTTAGTCTTCCTGCTAACGATTTCAAGGCCATTGCAGATTTCATCAGGAGTAAGAATGTCGGTGTGCTGGTAGTTGGCCCTGAGGACCCACTTGTTAAGGGTCTGGCTGATTTTATGAAAAGCCAGGTTGATCTTCCAAAGCTTATAGTCGTTGGGCCAAGCAGTAGAGGTGCTATGCTCGAGGGAAGCAAGGAGTACGCCAAGGAGTTCATGATGAGACATAAGATTCCTACCGCATCTTATGATAGCTTTACGGCCGACAAGCTCGAGAATGGGAAGAAATTTTTGCAAAGTCTGGATCCTCCATACGTGTTAAAAGCAGATGGTCTTGCCGCAGGCAAAGGAGTTTTGATTCTTGATGATCTGAAACAAGCAGAAAATGAGCTGGAAGCAATGCTGGGTGGTAAGTTTGGTGCTGCTAGTGAGAAGGTAGTGATTGAAGAATTCTTGTCGGGTATTGAGTTATCTGTTTTTGTTCTTACAGATGGGGTAAACTATCACCTTCTGCCTGAGGCTAAGGATTATAAACGTATTGGAGAGGGGGATACAGGACTTAACACGGGAGGGATGGGAGCCGTTTCACCTGTGCCCTTTGCGGATAAGATGTTCATGAAAAAGGTAGTAGACAGGATTGTTGAGCCAACAGTAAAAGGCTTGCAACAGGATAATATAGATTACCAGGGTTTTATATTCTTTGGCCTTATCAAGGTGAATAATGAGCCCTTTGTTATTGAATACAATGTGAGGATGGGTGATCCCGAATCAGAGGTTGTTATACCAAGAATTCAATCTGATTTATTGGAATTATTCAGTGCTATGGGAACGAAAAAGTTTGGAGAGATGCAGGTTGATTTTAGTAAAGAAGCGGCTACAACCCTGATGCTGGTCTCAGGAGGATATCCGGGTGCTTATGAAAAGGGGAAGGAAATAACCGGATTAGATAAGGTGAAAGAAAGCATCGTATTCCATGCAGGAACAAAATCCTCAGATGGAAGTGTTCTTAGCAATGGAGGTAGGGTTCTTGCTCTGACATCCCTGAACGAATCATGGAGAGACGCCCTGGACATGTCATATGAATCGGCTAAAGCAGTTAGTTTTGATGGTATGTATTTTAGGCAGGATATTGGATTTGACCTATAGAAAAGCCTATGTTTAAGCAACTACGCTCACCAAGTTTTTCTTTGCAGCTAATGTTGCCTGTCATTGCTTTTTTCCCATATCTGATCTTCTTTTTTGTCGACATTCCAGAGCCAATAAAACATAATGCACAGGGTTGGATTTATCACACCTGGTATATTGGCATTGGTCACAAACCATGGTTATTCCTGATTTTAGGCTGGTTATTTAACCTGGTTACTGCATATAGTATCTATTGGCTGAATATAAGGTTTGAAATAATTGGCAAAAGAACTGTTTATGTGTCCTTTTTATATTGCCTGATGATATTGTCCCCTTTGGGTTTCCACAGTTTTCACCCGGGTATGTTTGGAGGGATGTTCATTCTTTTTTCCCTGATCTTTATTTTCCTGATATACCATAGTAAACAAACCCAGGCCTACATATTTAACGCAGGTTTTTTCTGGGGTATGGCTGTTATTATTTATCCTCCTTTTATCCTGTTGTTTCCACTTTATGTTCTCAGTGCCCGCTATGTGAAATCGACCCGCTTAAAGGATTTTATTTTGCTTTTCACAGGTCTTATCGTGCCTATTCTGATTTGGGGTGCCATAATTTTCCTAAGAGGGGATTTTCACTTCCAATGGTTGAGCGTATTACAATGGGCTGAAATCAGGAAAACCTGGCCCCCATCCTTACCTGGCCGAACATTATTATGGTACCTGTTTTTTGGATATATATTTTTAATCCTGATTTTTAACGCAAACCAGTACAGGGTAAAGAAGGATGTTGGTAGGCGTGTATTGACGATAATGGGACAGATGATCTGGTTATGTCCCTTAATTTTTCTTGTTTTTGAAAGAGTATCAATAGAGATTTTATGGCTTGCTATCGTTCCGCTGACCTTCTTGTTTTCCGTTGCTGCTTTTAATATTAAAAACCAATGGAAGTCGGATCTGGTTTTCTTTGGCTTCCTGATATTTATGATAGTATTTCAGCTAAACCTTGTGCTCTGATATGGATAAAGGGAAGCCTACAGTTGGAATTTACGGTATCCCCGATAGAAATAATCTCCCTTTTCCGGAGGAGTCGCACGATCATGGTGTTGTGCTGATGGAAAAGGGCCGGGTTGTGAAATTTCTGCAGTTGGAGCGTAAAACACGCTTGAAGCACGACCACCATCTACCCGATCATCTTTTTGGTTTATTAAAGGAGGAAGGCCTTTTACCGGGAGCCTTTGATATTGCTTTTTCAAATAATGTATTGGGAAATTCCATAATTAGCAGTAATGGTAAAATCAGGTTAGAGGGATCATATCAGGAGGTGTTATCTTCTGAGCCTGTT
>CAYUNU010000459.1:0-2390 GCA_964446195.1 uncultured Porphyromonadaceae bacterium
GTGGTGTTATTGCTCAATGTGAATTTGGGCCGGGAGCTAAGCCGGATAATATTGAGGAAGTTTTCAAAGTATGGAACAGTGTAATGGCGAATGACGAATGACAAATGACGAATGACGAGAGATTTGTAGAGACGCAATGCTTTGCTTCTTGATTAAAAAATAAAAACAAGAGAAAATGAAGAGAACAATTATTTTTTTGATTTTGACATCCCTAGCCTTCGGGACCTATTCCCAGGAAATGAAGTCCATCCCACGTAAGCAGTATATGGAATTTGCCAGGGCTACAGCAGATTACACTTGGCAGGAGAAGGATAATATTGTGGAGCGTTGGAGAGCTAATATTGATCCCGAGGATATTTTTGGTTACCGTTCGCCAAGCGGCTTGCTTGAGATGGCAGCTATCTATGCGACTCTATACGAGATTGAGGGAAAGAAAAAGTATGCCGACAGGGCCAAAGAGGTTTTGTTGACCTATGGTGATTATCGTTCGGAGTTTAAGATTGAAGGATCACGACGGGAGGCTGACTATCAGGAGGGGCTTCCGGCTTTCCCCGATTTTTTCACTACCATGAGGTATTTGAGGGCTTATGATATACTAAAGAGTAAAAATTACTTGAGTAAGTCGGAGATGGATAAGATTGATGATATGATTGTAGAGAGTTTGGATTTTATTCTCCGAACTCAGGAGTGGGGTACGATGAACCGCTCTGCTCTCAGGGCTGAAACTCTTTCCTGGGCTATTAGAGCATTGCCGGATAATAAGGTAACCCATACCTTAAGGACTCTCGAACAGGCATTGGTGTCGGATAATTGGGGACAATGGGAAAGTGAAGATGCCTCATTATACCATGGTGTATGGGTATATGCAATGATTGGTTGTGCCGATGCAAAGAATGAGATAGATGATTTGTTCAAAACGCCGGAGATGTATTATTATTCTCAGTACTTCCTGCATCTTATGTCGCCCGACATGATGATCCCGGATTATGGGGATGCGCATCGACTAGTAAATTGGAATCGTTGGATAGTATTTTTTGAAGCAGCAGCCAAAGCTTATAATGATCCTGGTATGAAATGGGCAGCATCAGCCATCGCTAATAAGTACATGGATTTTAACACTACAAAAAGTGTTGGATTAGGATATATGATGCTTGATTGTTACAGGTACGGGACTGATGAGGTGAAGCCAGAGGTTCCCACGGATTTGAGTGGTGAGGTGATGGATGATCTTGTTGGTAAGAAAATAGTTTTCAGAGATGGATGGGACAAGAATTCTTCATATATGTTGTTGAATTACAGAGATGAAGGAGATGGAGGCTTAATATATAGAGATTATCTTAGAAGTTCTATTCCTATTGAAGAAGAAAAGGTTACTCACGGTCATGCAGATGAGAATAGTATTGCTTTACTGAAATATCAGGGGGCTACACTTTTGACCGATGGAGGCTATAGAGATTTTATTCCCAGCGGTTATTTTGGAAGTTTCAGACAAGACTATTTTCATAATCGTCTATGTGTTAGAAATGAGAAGATCTGGTTGGGCCAGAAAGCTGGAGAATACAGGTATAGTCAATCGGATCACCCGCCAATTGAGGCTCAATCAGTTTTAGATTTTATGCATAATGCCGGTTCCTATAAGCAGGTTAGAACTCAGAAAATTGATTTTCTAACTTTCCCTGAATATGATTATAGCAGAACCCGTATGATTGATGAAAATATGGCTTATGAGTGGGATAGGGTTATTGTTTATATCAAAGACCCTGTAATGTATGTAGTTTTTGATGTGTTTAAGTCAAAGTCGGAGCAGTATTTTACGGCTGCTAACTTCTGGCATACACAGAATATTGTGAACCAAGGGGAACATTGGTACGACACCAGGTATGACTCCATTGGGAAGCAACAGCTAGGTAACGACAAAAACCTTCTGATTTATTTCCCGAAAAACCAGTATCGATTTGAACAAACTCATAAGGAAACAAGAAATTATCAGGAGGAGATTGCTATTGCTGAGTTGTCGGGTCAGTTTTTTGAACAAGGACAGCACATAGGATTTGTGACTGTATTAATACCCCACGACCAGACCGCCGTAGTAGAAAATATATTACCTGATATAGAATATGTTGGTCCTGAGTTTGAAGAGGATGGATTAGCAGTTCGCATTACTTTGGACAATAGAATTATCCAGACAGGTATTAAGAGTGATCTCAAGAGTGATTGGACCCGGGATGACATTCGACCTAAATACTCTTGGGAATCAGGCAGGATAAAATATGGAGATATTGAAACGAATGGTGATTTTTTCTTTACGGAACTTAAGGGTAATGACTTGTCTTTTACTGTTGTAAACCTTACTCGTGCTACTTATAAAAATATACTACTCTATCAGCAGC
>CAYUNU010000459.1:2400-3290 GCA_964446195.1 uncultured Porphyromonadaceae bacterium
AATATATGGGTGTATTTTCAAACCTTCTCTTTTATTACCTGACTTTCACTTCAGAGGACTACATGTAAAATATTATCAAATTTTGTTAAATATAAATATCAAGATAACAGCTTACTTATAAAAATAAACTACTCTATCAGCAGCCATCATCATATTTTGGGCTTAACTTTGACGGCAAGCCCGACCGCCCGGGAATTGGTAAGGCGAGGTATTGGCGGGATAGTATTAAGGTTGCGGGGGATAGATAGTTATTAGTTATGAATAAGCTAAGTAAATGAAACCAATAGAAATAGCTGAGAGGATAAAACAATCCGGAGTGGTACCGGTTTTCAATCACGAAGATAGTACAACTGCCATGCGTGTGATTAAAGCCTGCTATGATGCCGGGCTGAGGGTTTTTGAATGGACTAATCGTGGAGGATCTGCCTTTGACGTCTTTATCAAGATGGTTGATCATATTAAAGGAGAGATGCCAGAAATGATAATGGGTGTTGGTTCTGTATTCGAGAGCGAAACAGCGAGGAAGTATGTTGCAAGAGGAGCAAAGTTTGTGGTTAGTCCGGTTTTAGATCCGGATTTGTCCCGGACTTGCAAGCAGATGAATATTTTATGGATTCCCGGTACGGGGACGGCCACTGAAATTAATCAGGCAAGTAGATGGGGGGCTGAAATCATTAAGGTTTTTCCAGGTGATGCCGCCGGTGGTCCATCATTTGTAAAGGCTGTACTTGGCCCGATGCCAAATGTTAAACTAATGCCAACCGGTGGAGTAAGTCCTAGCGAGGAGAATCTAGGCGCATGGTTCGAGGCCGGTGTTTGTTGTGTGGGCATGGGGTCGAAACTTTTTACGAAGGAGCTTGTGGAGAATGAAGATTCTTCAATCCTGAGTG
>CAYUNU010000460.1:0-3283 GCA_964446195.1 uncultured Porphyromonadaceae bacterium
CCTCATGATACTAAACAAGGAAGCCCTGGTTTACCTTGAGGAATTCACACTCAGGCTTGCCAGAGAAAGAGGATTATCTGTCCTGCCTTATCAGGCTGGCTTTGTAAGATTCTCTCTTGGAGGATACCTTGATGGCAGTGCGGCCGGGAATGAATTCTTCAGAAAAGAGATCGAGCAGGCAGTAGGAATATTCATAGATTACTGGAGCAAGCTGCTCCAATTCTCTCAGGAAAAAGAAACAAACCCTGATCAATTATTAGAAAAAGTGTTTCCTCAAAAAAGCGCTGAGAATAGCATTAATGATATATTGATCGATTACAGCAAACTATCGGATATTTCTAAAGCAAGCTCACCCTCGATTTTGATTAGAGACATCAAATCATTGTATTTACCGTCTCCAAAAATATCAGGAGTAAATATCAACACAATATCTACATCACCAAATTCGGTAATGGAGTTTTTTGACACCGTTGGAAGTTGCCCGGATCTGGACTCTTTCATCCGCAGTCAGGCTTTCACCAAGGTGTATGAGAATCTTCTCCCTCAGATATATAAGAACATTCCCTTATTGAGAGATTGGGATATTAACGAGGTTATTGCCAGATATGGGAAATCAACTCTTCTGAAATATTGTAGTAGTAAAACAGATTTTCTTCCTAATGATCATATTCTTGACGGACCGTATGAGTTGATGGTAATGAAAGAGATACTCATCGAATTGGAGAGAATTCTTCTTAGCGATGCTAAGGTTAAGCTTCTGGCTTTAAGGGTTAATGAATCAGATTTATCTGGTGATTTAGCAAAGTTGGAAGGTTATAACAGAATACTAAAAAAATTCATGCGCGAGCTATTGCTCCATTTGAACCTTCCGTTTGAACAGGAAGAGTATGAGCCTACAATAAAAGAGTTATTTCTTAAAGCAACAGAACTATTCTATGAAAATACAGGTATCCATCTGGAAAAATTCAATATCGACCATCAACTACTTAGGGTGATCAGACAACTATCGATGGATCCAGAAAGCTTCCCCGGTGTTCAATTTGATGCGATAGTCAGAAAATCAGAAAAAATGTTGTCCCGGAAAATCCGGGAATCGGAATCGCATACCGACAAGCTTCTTAATGCCTATCTGTCAGCTGAATCAGTGGTATTTAAACAAAACTGGATAGATCTGGTCAACAGACTATTAGAAAAACTTAGCAAAACTGAGGAAGGGGAAGCCCGCTTAATATCAGGAGAATTTATGCTATCTACTCTTGATCTTAATCTGGAGGCTTTATGGCAAGAAATCGAGTCGCTTAAATTGCAGAAAATTTCCGGAGAGGATCTTTTATCGGAGTCCAGGAATATGGTTCTGTTTCTTACAGGTGCCATGAACAAGACAAGATCCACCCAACGTTACACAGAATACAATCATATTTTACTGCGTCTTTTGGTACACAAATTTCAAAGGCAAAACTCTGCAGTGAATGAAATGATTCAGCATGGATATACCCTTTACAATGATTTTGAAATGGACAATGCCATTTCCAGAGACAAGAAGTATGCTTCCCTTGCATGGATAAATAAATTGATGGAGAAATGTGGTGTTATTGGAGGGGAAAAAGATGTCCAAACTCATACCAGGATAGCCACCGATGCCAAAAAAAGGGAATTCCCTTTTCATAAAATCGACAGAAGCGGTGAAGAGCCTGAGCCTTTCACCAATGGTGAAAATACAAGCGGTCAGGAGTTCATTAAGCAAATGAAAACACGCCCGACCTCTGTCTTTTTTGGCGACAGGATGAAGCGTTTTGTGGATCACCTTGATGAAGAAGATTACAGATGCAAGCTATTTGACCAAGGCTTAGTAAAAGAGTTGTACGTATTTCAGAAATCATACCTTAAATATCTAACAGACAATTACCGTCTTCTTGGCACACAAACCTTTACGCTGTCGGAGATTAAAGATTTCGTTCCGGATGTTGTTGTTTTCTATGGTGCTCCGGAAAAAGTTATTTCCTACCCACAGATCGGTTACTTTGATCTGGACGGGCCAAACGGTAAGATCAAAACTATGGTTACACCTCTGAAGAGAAAGGTCGATTATTTTGGTGACATAAAGAAGCCCAGGCTCACTATGGTAAATGAAAAGGTGAAGGAATTGGGAGGAATGCCTGTTCATGGTTCCCTTTTTGTGGTGGAAGAAGATGATGGGTCGATTTTTGTTATCCAGATCAGCGGCGACAGCGGGGTTGGTAAATCAGAGATGCTGGCAGCATTGATGCTAAAATGGATGAGAAAAGACCTCAAGGGCATCAGATCGATAAAGTTGGTGGCGGGAGACATGCTCCATGTGTTTCCTGATAATAACGGTAATCTTTATGCTATTGGAACAGAAGTGGGCGACTTTTCCAGGGTCACTGATTTCGACCCTGAGTTTATACGCCAATACAGCACTCTTTTTGAGAGTAGTGCAGACAGCAATGTTGAAGACTTAAACTCAAGAAGCACAATATCAGGATTCTGTGACATTTCCATGCCTTTCAAGATTGATATAATGCTAACTGCCAGCAACTTCTCGAGAGAGGATGCAGGTATCCGGCGTTATGCTAACCCCGAGAACTTCATTCTCTATCGCGAATCTCATGGCGAACGCAAAGAGAAGGCAACTAGTTCTGACAGTCCTCATTTCCAGAGAACATTGCTTCGATATACTGCCGACAGAAATATAGTGGATGTACTTAACAGGCATGGTAGCTACCTGGATGATATTCTCGACTGGGTAACGGATGAGTCGGATGGAAAGGTTTATCTGGGCTCATCCTACAAAATGATTGACAAAATTGATCTTGATGCACTTGTCAACCAGATTTTTAAAGGCAAAAAAGGAAAATTAAATAAGCAGTTGGTTGAAGTAGAGAGCATCCGCTTTGATATTATAAAGAACAAATTCCTGGTTACTGCTAGCTTCAGTAATGAAGAGAAAACAGAATTTGAACTAGATCGCGGATTCTTCTCTTCGGTATTTAATTCACTTGCATCAACACCGGCCGGCAACCCATTTATTGCAGAAGAAGGAGAAGCTAAAATAAAAAAAGACCTTATCCGGATACCATGGCTAAAGCGAACATGGCGGTGCAGATTACGAAACAGGTCCTTGACGGAGCCATTAAGGCGTACAAGGAGATCATTAATGTCAGATAACGGGTTAAGAACCTTGTACCGCTCTTCAGGGTAGAGGCCCGAAGCCTGATTGTCTTTGGGAGGGGACATGAAAGACTGGATACAAAAATTTCTCAAT
>CAYUNU010000461.1:0-3274 GCA_964446195.1 uncultured Porphyromonadaceae bacterium
CTCAACTACTTGCTCAGGAGCATGGTTAACAAACCTTTCATTAGAGAGTTTTTTGATTATGCTCAATAGGAAGCCTTTTGAGTATTCCAATTCCTTGCTTAGCTTCTCTGCCTCTACTTCAGGATCAACAAGCCCTTCAAGTGGGACAGCAAACTCAACCGATCTGATAACCTGTGTTACTGCACCCTCAGCATGATAATCAACTATCTCAACAGAATCCAGATTGGCTAACTTAATCATAAGAGGATCAAAAAGGCTCTTATAGTCTCCCTCCATGGAATGGACTTTAAGTTCCAGTTTATCACGAACAGGAATATTTTTCTCTGCTCTTATGGAGCGTACAAAAACGATCACCTCCTTAACCCTTTCAAATCTCTCCAGTAATTCATCATCATAACCGGAGTATTCAGGTAGTGAGCTTACCATTATCGACTCACCAGGCTTTCTTATCCTGGCATTCTGCCATATCTCCTCAGTTATAAAAGGCATAAAGGGATGAAGAACTTGTAATAATACCTCAATAAAATCCCTCGTCTTCTCGTATGTTTTTGAATCAATAGGTTCTCCAAATTGTGGCTTGATAGCTTCAAGATACCAGGATGAAAATTCTTCCCAAAACAAACGGTAAACTATCATTAAGGCATCAGATAACCTGTATTTAGAATATTGCTGATCAAGATTCTCTATGGCTAAATTCAATCGAGACTCAAACCATTCAACTGCCAAGCTACAATACTCCGGCTGTTCTAAGTTGGGATCAACTTCCCAGCCCTCAAATAAGCGGAAGGCATTCCATATTTTATTGCCAAAATTCCTTCCTTGCTGGGTTAATGATTCATCAAACAACAAATCATTTCCAGCAGGAGAACACAACAGCATACCTACTCTAACTCCATCAGCACCATATTGCTTAATCAAATCTAGAGGATCAGGAGAATTTCCAAGAGATTTTGACATTTTTCGCCTGTCACTATCTCGAACAATACCTGTTAGGTAAACATTTTTAAATGGCTTCTCATTCTGATATTCATACCCGGCAATAATCATCCTGGCAACCCAAAAGAATAATATCTCAGGCGCCGTAACCAAATCATTCGTAGGATAGTAATATTTAATATCCTGATTTTCAGGATTACGAATCCCATCGAAAACAGAAATAGGCCATAGCCATGAAGAAAACCATGTGTCCAGCACATCCTCATCCTGCTTGAGGTCATTCAAAAGCAAATTCGTGTTTCCTGCAAGACCTCGTGCTTTTTTTAGAGCCTCCTCCTCATTCATTGCCACCACATGACTGCCATCAGGAAGATACCATACAGGAATCCTATGGCCCCACCATAATTGTCGAGAGATACACCAGTCTTTCACATTCTCCATCCAATGCCTGTAGGTGCTTTTAAACTTTGCCGGATGCAGAAGAATCTCATCCTCCATGATAGCTTTTAAAGCCGGATCGGCAAGCTCTTTCATGCGTAGAAACCATTGGAGAGATAACCTGGGCTCAATAACAGCATCAGTCCTCTCTGAATACCCTACTTTATTAAGGTAATCCTCAACCTTTACCAGATTGCCTAATTCCTTCAGTTTCTCCACTGCCAAATCCCTCGCATGGAATCTGTCTTCACCAACAAAAACACCTCCTGCCTCACTTATCGTACCGTCCTCACAAAAAATATCAATAGTTTCTAAATTGTGCTTTTCACCAATCTCATAATCATTAATATCATGGGCAGGTGTGATCTTAAGACAGCCTGTACCAAACTCCATATCTACATATTCATCGGCTATAATTGGTACAGACCTCTCGACCATAGGCACAATAGCTTGTTTTCCCACAAGGCTTGTGTAACGTGGGTCCCTAGGATTAACACAAATAGCTGTATCTCCCAGTATCGTTTCCGGGCGTGTTGTAGCTATCGTAATCCATTCCTCCTTTTCTCCAACAATTTTGTAGCGCACATAATAGAGTTTTGAATTGAGCTCTTTATGAATTACTTCTTCATCAGATATAGCAGTCTTCGCCTGAGGATCCCAGTTTACCATCCTGACACCTCTGTAGATATGCCCCTTTTCATATAAGTCTACAAAAACTTGTATTACACTCTCAGAGAGACCCTCATCCATAGTAAACCTAGTTCTATCCCAATCACATGATGCTCCTAACTTCTTTAACTGCTCAAGAATAATCCCACCATGTGTTTTAGTCCAATCCCAGCAATGACCTAAAAACTCATCCCTACCTAAATCTGACTTTTTAATCCCCTGTAATCTGAGTTTAGCCACAACCCTGGCCTCAGTAGCAATTGATGCATGATCAGTACCGGGAAGCCAACAGGCATTTTTACCTAGCATTCTTGCCCTTCTAACTAATATGTCCTGGATAGTATTATTAAGCATATGCCCCATATGCAATACACCAGTAACATTGGGAGGAGGGATTACTATAGTATAGGGTTCTCTATCATCAGGTTCCGACCTAAAAAAACCTTGTTCCATCCAGTAGCTATACCATTTATCCTCCGTTTTTGAAGGATCATACTTTGTGGCAATATCCAATTCACTCATACTCAATCTATTAACTAATAAGATTCTTTTGCGTAAAATTTTGGTAAAAGTAACAAAATTCCCCATTCCCATTTCCCATTTTTTATTTGGTTTGATGTACCATTATTCAAATGCATTCGTTAGGAATGTACATTTACCAATATAGAGCTTTTTATTTGGGGCTTTCTATTTATTTGTTTATAGAAAATGTAACTTTGCGAAAAATTAAATAGTTTATTGAAAACAAAATAATTATGAAACGATTAGTATTTTTTCTCAGTTTGATATTGATGTCATCAATAGTTCTTGTCGCTCAAGAGGAAAGGAAAGTTAAATCAAATGCTGAAATGTCATTCGCCAGCCTTTCACATGACTACGGATCAATAGTTTATGGAGCTGATGGAACATATAACTTTAAGTTCACAAATAAGGCAGAAAAGCCAATAGTTATCACCGATGTAAAATCCTCTTGCGGATGCACAATTCCATCTTGGCCAAAGGAACCTATTCAGCCAGGCAAAACAGGAAGCATAACCGTAAAATATAATACCAAGCTTCCCGGCTCATTTAATAAGACTGTACAGGTATTTTCCACTGCGGAAAACAGCCCTGTTAAACTTTCAATCCGCGGAAAAGTTAATGCCAAGCCTTCTGATGTGAAAAATCCAGGAAACCAAACAACCCTGTTAAATGGAACCAGAGTTAAACAAGGAATGGGTAATTCTGATGA
>CAYUNU010000462.1:0-3231 GCA_964446195.1 uncultured Porphyromonadaceae bacterium
TGTAGATTATTCCTGCCATATAATTATATTCTTTTTGTGTTTCAATGTTGTTTAGATGATCTTTCCTAAGCCTATTTCTCATTTCATTTATCTCATCTTCAATAGAATCAGCTATATCGAGTCCAACTTCATGGGGATGTTTTGATAATATTTCCTGCATATTGTCTATTGCCTCTTCTACAAGATCAAACATAGAGGTTAGATTGTTTTTTAATTCTTTGGGGAAAGTCACCTTTTCTTTTTTCTTCCTCAAAAATGTACGGGAGAGGTTATAAGCACAATCAGAAACACTTTCCAGGTTGTCGATAATATTTAGGTAGGCCTTTATTCGCCTGGAGGTATCCTCACTCAGCTCTCCTTCAGATATGAGAGTAAGGTAATTTGCAATATCCAGCTCAATCTTATTGCTTGCTTCTTCATATTTCTCGATTTTTTTAAATCGCTTCTCAAATTTGCTTGTTTTTTCTTCAAATAATTGTTTTCTAACAATACTGAACATCTTTACGGTGTGAGCCGAATACCCAACGATCTCATTTTTAGCTTGTAATAAGCTCAATTCGGATGTGGAAAGTAGCCCGGTGGTAATAAATTTCAGGTTAAACTCTTCCTCGTCATCCCTTGATTTAACCATTGTGGTAACGGTTTTTTGAATTAGGGGCACAAACCAAATCAGGAAAAAGACATTAAGTAAATTAAAAGTAGTGTGAAACAGAGAAAGGGCTATGGGCAGGCTTTTGGTGCTGGTAAAAGCAGACTCCGAGCCCATCTCCATAACTGCCCAATTAATACCTTTTAGAAAGAATGGGAAGGCAATGGTCATCCAAACAACGCCAAAGGTATTAAATATCAGGTGGGCTCTGGCAGCGCGTTTAGCCGATACATTTGCTATAGTAGCTGCTAAATTTGCAGTAATAGTGGTTCCAATATTTTCACCGAGAACCAGGGCGGCAGCTGTTTCGAAGCCAATCCAACCGTTGCTTGCCATAACCAGTGTAAGTGCCATGGTTGCTGAGGAAGATTGGATGACTACTGTTAGCAAGGTTCCAATAAAAAGGAAGATAAAAAATGAACCTAAACCAAGATCAGTATAATTAGCCAAAAAAGACAATACCTCGGGATTAGATTTAATATCAGGTACAGAGCCTTTCATGTATTCGAGGCCCATAAATATGAGGGCGAAGCCTACCATTATCTCACCAATCGACCGTCTCCTGTTAATCTTTGAAAACAGCAGGGGGACAGACAGTCCAATCAGGGGGAGACTGAGCGCACTCATGCTAACCTTGAAGCCCAGAATGGAGATAATCCAGGCAGTTATTGTTGTTCCAATATTTGCCCCCATAATTACTCCTATGGATTCAAGAAGAGTTAAGAGGCCTGCATTTACAAAGCTTACTACCATCACTGTGGTGGCAGAGGATGATTGGATAATTGCAGTAATCAATATCCCGGTCAAAACTCCCTTGATTCTTGAGGAGGTCATCGCTGTTAGAATGTTTCGAAGTTTCGAGCCGGCAACTTTTTGAAGAGATTCGCTCATCATTTTCATCCCGAAAAGAAAAATTCCAAGCGAACCGATAAGTTTAAGGAAGTCGATAAGGTTAAATTCCATGGATAGCGTTTGTGTGGCAAATATAAAAAACCCGAGAGAAATATTCTGTCGGGTTTTAAAAATGTAGAGTAATTTATTGCTAACTGTGTTCGATAAAGTCGCGGTGAGATTTTAGAAGGTTAACTAAGAACAGAACATAATTTTTGGATTCCTGCAGAATACCAATATATAGGCCCGAGTTTCTTGTTCCAACCTCTTCGGCTTTAATCCTCTTAATTTGTTTTTTCCTATATAGGTTAAGACTGTCTAATATTTTATCCTGCAAAACTGTTACCTCAGTCAGTTTGTTAAATTCATTACGCATAATGATCTGAAGGCTTGATTTAGTAAGGTCCTGAATATTCATAGTCAAGGTCCGCAGTTCTTCCTGTTGGATTGGGATTATTCCCTTATGATTATTATCAATATGCTTAAAGACAGGTTGATCTATAAAGGTAAGACAGTGTGCCATTTCTCTCATATAATCTAGGGTCTGAACATAATGGGGGCTTGCCTCGACATTCTCATCTGTCATCTGCGAAATTGTTTTATGGATATTATCCTTTAGAGATTTTGCCGCGACATTCAGCTCTTCAATTTTTGTGTGAATTTTTCGTAACGACTTCCTGTCTTCGTTTATTAAACCTTCAATTATTTCCTGATATAAATTGCTTGAATTTTCGAGGAACTGACCAACGGTTTTTGTGCAGGAAATAGTTATTGATGAGAATTCGTCTTGATCTGAGATCCTTTCATTTTCTTCTTTTTCAGATTTCTTTTTGTGGAATATATGTGTTCGCACCAACAAAAAGATTGCTAAACCCAATAGTACCAGAATAGCAACCAGGCCTCCCCAGCTAATAAATAAGGCAACCAGGAAGGCTACCGTAAAGGCTATGAAGGCAGTGAAAAACCACCCTGCAATAACGGTAAGAACGCCGGTGATTCTGTAAACCGCACTCTCTCTCCCCCAGGCCCTGTCGGCAAGTGAAGTTCCCATAGCAACCATGAAGGTAACATAGGTTGTAGACAGAGGCAGCTTGAGTGAAGTTCCAATAGCGATAAGTATCGCAGCAACAACCAGATTGACGGAAGCGCGCACCAGATCAAAAGAAGTGCCAGCAACAGGGTTTTCTCCAAGATTATCCTGATCAAAACGTTTTTCAACACCTTTAATAATGGCGTTGGGAACGATAAATTGAATGGCATTGTTGATCGATCGGGTTTGGCGGACTATGACGCGAGAAAAGGCTGAAGAATTAAATCTTTCATGACCCTCACCCTGTCGACTAAGGTCTATTGTTGTTTTTGTTACCGATCGTGACTTTTTAGAGGTCCATAAAGTAATAACCATTATCAAACCTGCAATTAACAGATAAAGTGTTTTAGTTTGAACCTTTCCCTGAAGGGAAACCATAAGTAGAGAATCGGCCTGGCTTGAAGGGTCAGCAAGGAATGTTTTAAGGGATTCGAATCCGGCCAGAGGAACACCTATGAAATTCACCAGGTCGTTTCCCGCAAAAGCCATAGCGAGAGAGAATGTTCCGACAAGAACAATTACCTTGAAGATATTTATCTTGGTCAGCCACATCAATACCTGAAGTAAAATTGTCCAGCCAATAAAACTAAGCCCTATAATG
>CAYUNU010000463.1:0-3227 GCA_964446195.1 uncultured Porphyromonadaceae bacterium
TGAGTCTTTTCTGGCTGCTCTCGATATTGAAACGGGTGATGAGATCTTGAAAAATATCAGTCATGAACATCCTGGGTGGTGTACTCCTAATATCTACAAGCATAATGGGCGGGATATAGTTGTGATAAATGGATATAAGCATCGCGGTGCCTATGATTTTATTACTGGAGAGGAAGTATGGCGTATGTCGGGAGGTGGAGATGTTCCTGTTCCAACACCTCAGATTGGAGAGGATTACATATTTTTTAACAGCGCACATGGCCGATTTGCGCCGGTGATGGCTGTGAAAAAGAATGCTACAGGGGATATCACTCTAGAGCAAGGCGAGACAACACATGAATTTGTTGAGTGGAGCTTTCCAAGAGGAGGTTCATATATGCATACCCTCCTTTTATATCAGGATTACTTGCTTAATGTAAAGTGGAATGGGACAGTGCAATGTCTGGATCCCAAAACAGGCGAGAGCTTATACAAAGAAACTTTGGGTAAGGCTGATCAGTTTATTGCCTCTCCGGTTGCCTCTGATGGTAAAATCTATGTGATTAGCGACTTTGGTAAGGTCTATACGCTTAAGGCAGGGCCTGAATTTGAGATCCTTGCCGAGAATGATCTGGGTGATGTTTGTATGGTTGTCCCTGCTCTAACGGATAATGCCATATATTTTAGGACGCAGCATGGCTTGATTGCTGTAGCTGAGTAGTCAGCAGGAAATCCTGAACTAATTTTATTATGAAGAGTCTTTTTTTGATAGTGGGTTTAATTATAGGAACTTTTTGTTTTAGTCAGGATGTGATGTTTCGCTCAAGTGAGAGGCATATCCTTGGAAATTATACCGAGCGGTCGGCTTCTGTTAGTTCGGGAGATATTGATAATGATGGGGATATGGATGTTCTGGTGGCTAATGGCAGACATTGGCCCGGACAAAATCGTCTGCTGATAAACAATGGCAGAGGTATGTTCACGGTAGCGCGGGCATTGGGGATAGAAAGTGCTACGAGCTATGCAGCTGAACTGGCTGATTTGGATGGAGATGGTGATCTGGATGTTGCGGTTGGCAATGATATGGCTCCTAATTATATTTTCGTTAATGATGGTGATGGAAATTTTGTAAGAGCTGCAGCCTTTGGAAAAAAGTATGCTCCCACAAGAAATATAACAATCGGCGATCTTGACATGGATGGAGACCTGGATATTCTTATTACCAACAGAGGCCGTGAGAATGAGATTTGTTTGAAAGAAGATTCTGGTGGATTCTCCAGGAGTATTGGTTTTGGCGATAAATCCGACTCAACTATCGATGTGGAGATTTATGATATTGATGGAGATGGAGATAATGATCTCGTTTTGGCTAACAGGGATAAGCAACAAAATTATGTTTATCTCAATGATGGCATGTTGAACTTCGATAAGAAAATACCATACGGAAGCGGTAAGGATAATACACGCTCAGTAGCTGTTGCAGATTTTAATAATGATGGTTATCCTGATATTGCAAGTGCGAATATTGGTGAGCCAAATACTATATTTTTTGGCGGACAGGAGCTTGATTTTTCCAAAAGCATAGATTTTGATAAAGCCCCGGCGGATTCTTATGCTATAGCTGCCTGTGATTTTGATTTGGATGGTAATATGGATATTGTAATAGGAAACTCTGGTAGTCCAAATGCGGTTTTTTTGAATGGGGGAGAGGGTTTGTCCTGGACTAAGATCGATCTAAACAAAGAAGATTCTGATACTTATGATATTATAACAGCCGACTTAAATGGTGATGGCCGACCGGATATCATCGAAAGTAATTCGGATGAGGTGAACAGGTATTATTTTAACCAAACAAGGACACGGGATTAGTGAGTTTTATTCTTTTTTCCTGATTTTGTAATGAGTATTTTTGAGTTTTGCTTTTCGTAGATAAATTTATGAAACACTATAACTCTAAGCCATTATGAAATCTATTGTCAATATTTTCATTTTCTTCCTGATATTTTCACAAGCTATTATTGCGCAGGACAATAAGCGTCCAGATCCTCAACCTGCTCCAGAAGTGGATGAGTGCTTTAAGCTTGGTATTGCCGGATATACATTTGCAAAATTTGATCTGGATAAAACCCTGGAAACACTTCAGAGGACTGATGTTCACTACCTGTGTATTAAGAACTTCCACCTACCATTGGAAAGCTCCGATGAAGAGATAAAAGCCTTTCACGAAAAATTGAAAAGTTTCGATGTTACCGGATATGCTGTTGGACCTCTTTATATGAATACAGAAGAAGAGACCGACAAGATTTTTGAATATGCAAAGAGGGTAGGTGTTAATACCATTGTTGGTGTTCCTACTTATGACCTGCTTCCTTACGTGGCTAAGAAAGTTAAGGAGTATGACATGAAATTTGCTATCCATTTGCACGGACCGGATATTGATAAGTTTCCTGATGCTGATGATGTTTGGGAGAATGTGAAAAATCTTGATCCACGAATGGGTATGTGCCTGGATATTGGACATGACAGACGAAATGGGAAGGATCCTGTTGCTGATCTGAAGAAATATCATAGCAGGGTGTTTGATATTCATCTTAAGGATGTTACAGGAGCAACAAAACTTGGATATTCTGTTGAGGTTGGACGCGGTATTCTTGATATTCCAGCCTTTGTAAATATGCTCAGAGAGGTAAATTATACAGGTGTTGTAAGTCTGGAACACGAGCGTAATATGGATAATCCTTTCATGGGGATTGCTGAGTCTATTGGCTACTTCAGGGGGGTGGTTGCTGCAACAAAAGAATAAATAAGTAAAGTTTCGCAGCCTAATTTAAATGGAAACACAACATGAAGTCAAATATAAAAGTTGGATTATTCGGGATTGGTTTAGATACCTATTGGGATCAGTTTAGTGGTTTACTTGGCAAATTAGAAGGATATCAGGAGACAATAAGGAGAAAAATTGAAGGTTTTGGTGTTGAGGTGCTTGATGCCGGTATGGTTGACAATCCCATAAAGGCTCGCGAGGCTGGCATAATGTTTAAAACATCGGATGTTGAGATAATATTCTTGTACATCTCTACCTATGCTCTTTCCTCCACAGTATTGCCTGTAGTGCAGAAAGCAGGTGTCCCTGTTGTGCTTCTTAATCTTCAACCTGTAGCCTCTTTGGATTATTCCGCTTTTAATCAGCTCGGTGACCGAGGTAAGATGACAGGTGTGTGGCTGGAACATTGTCAGGCCTGTTCTGT
>CAYUNU010000464.1:0-3203 GCA_964446195.1 uncultured Porphyromonadaceae bacterium
CGACCATAATCGTCATCCTCCCACCGTTGAAAATCCTATACTCATGCAAGGAGAACCACAATTGCTTTATCTTGTTTTGCATGGCCAGTCCTGCCATCTGCACTTTATCTGTAAAACGATATAGCTTTACATTGCCCTGATAATGATTATCAGTCCCATAACCTGCCTGTACATTACCAAAAACACCATCCTTTTTATTCTCGTCAAGAACCAGATTCATCGCTTTTTCTCTCGAACCATCATCTATCCCTGTAAATTCAGATTCATCCGATTTCTTATCATAAACCTGCACCTTATCAATTGCATCAGCAGGGAGATTTTTTGTTGCCACCTTGGGATCATTACCAAAAAATTCCTTGCCGTCGACATAAACCTTGCTCACATCCTCTCCCATTGCCTTGATGTTACCTGCCCTGTCCACTTCAACTCCGGGAAGCTTTTTCAATAAATCTTCCACAACTGCATCAGGTTTGGTTTTGAAAGCTTTGGCATTAAACTCAATAGTATCTTTTTTAATCTGCATAGGAACATGCTCGCCAATCACTTCAACACCATCAACATTTAAAGCCTTGGGCTTCATTGCCATAACACCCCAATATTCCCCCTTTTCATAAGGAAAGCTTATCTCTCTCCATTCAGTCTCATAGCCCATAAATGCAAACTGCATCAGATATTCTCCTGATTTGACGTTTTTCACTTCCCAATGACCCTCACTATTGGTAATAGCAAAATACATCATTGTTGAATCGGAAGGGCTAAGCAATACAACAGTTGCAGTTGGCAGGGTCTGTCCTTTTTCATCAACTATATCACCAGTCAGTTTACTTAATTGTCCAAAGGCTGAAAATGCAAGGAAGCTGAGTACTAATGTTAAAGTAATTCGCATCGGAATATCCTCTCTATTTTTCTATATGCATTATAAAAGTTCCCGTGCTTTCACCTCGTTCTGCACCCATCTCTTCCATTTTCTTAGCCACGATATCATCATATTCTTCAAGTGTGACTTTCTTCCCTTTTTTCGGCTTGACAAGTAGCTTTTTATCAATTGCAGCGAACTCTATTGACTTGGCAGTAAGAACCCTATCTCCATCACCCGACTCAACCTGAAGGACCAGTCCGGGTAAACCAATATAATCTGAAGGACCTGTTGCTACCGGGATAGAAGGAGTAAACCAGGCAAAGGTTTTTTCGCCCTTTTCATTCTCCCTAACAGCCTGCATACAAGGATAATCCAGAACAGTCTTCTGCTCTCCTGTCATTTTCCACTCACCTTGTTTAACATCTCCGGTAATTAGAAACACCCTGCTCATGAATTCCTTCTTCTCTACCGTTTTTAATCCCTCAATATCATAGAAAAGTTTGTTGTCCGGCTCCATCATATCCATCTTGATCATGGCACCGCCACCTGCCATTTCAATTTGCTCTGTACTCTCATCTTCCTTGGTATTTTGGTAAAGGGAAACCTTCTCATTAAAGAGAAGCTCTTTCGTGCTTTTTCTCTCCTTGGGAAACTGATCTGCAAACTGGGCTGCAGCTCCCTCAAGCTTAATATCCAGCTTCATCACATCTTCATAAACAACTTTTCCCTCATTGATAGAGGTGCCCGTTTCCTGAGCAAATAATCCAAAGCTACAAGCTATAAGGAAAGATGATAATAATACTTTTTTCATTTTATTCAGATTTTTGTTTCAAAAGTAAACCGGTGAAACCACTATGATGGTTAACTATCCCAAAATTAAGGTTAATTAAGGTTAATTAAGCCCAATATAACAATCCCTCCATATTATATTTGTCTGGAAATAAGATGAAAAAGCCGTTTAAACATAGATTTATTCCCTTACTAATGGGCTTTAGCCAGCTCCTACTAACCGGCTTTGTCATATATTGGCTAATCGGCCAGTTCAAAAGTGAAAGAGAAAGCTTGTATAAAGAGCTGCATTTTGAATTCCTTCAAGCTCAAAACCAGGCAATGGATTCAAGTCTTCAAATACTGCTCAAGCCTCTGCTGAATGACTCACTAAGCAAAAGCAAAAACACCACTCATACGGCCTGGGTTTCTACCAATACTTCCATTGATAGTATACGCCTTGGTTCAAGAGGAGCGACTGATGGACAAGAAAAGAACAAAATCATCACTTTTGATATTAAGAAAGATGAGCACTCATCGGTCTCTAGGTCTACAAGTTACGAAATAACAGCCATACCCCATCAGGATTTAGTTTTGCGAGGGGTAAAAATGATTATTGAAATGTCTGATGATTCGCTGGCAGTAGGCAGGGAAAACACCTTTACCTCATTACCTGCAGTAGATTCCCTTGTACTTCTCAACCTTGCCTCAAATCGCTTAAAAAATCTAAATCATGCAGATTTTAATACTTTATGGTACAAGGATAGCTCTGATTTTACTCCTTCTGAATCAGATCGAAGAATGAGATTTCTTTCTGGCATGTCGAAACCACATATGGTATTTGAGATTACCAACTATGAGCCTTTTCTCTTAAAAGTTATTATACCTCAGATTTTGTTCGGATTACTCCTATTGATTCTCACAGCCTCAGCATTTATTTTTACTTACAGCAGTCTAAAAAAACAGGTTCTCTTGAATACCTTGAGAAATGAGTTCATCAGCAATGTCTCTCATGAATTAAAAACACCTGTTTCAACTGTTAAGGTAGCCCTGGAAGCACTTCAGAATTATGACCAGAAGAAAGATGCCCGAGTAACTGAGGAGTATCTGAAAATGACCTCATTGGAGATGGATAGACTGGATCTGCTTATTCAGAAAATTCTCAATCAGTCCTTATTGGAAAGCAAAAAGCTTGAAATCCATAGGGAAGATAATAACCTGCTTAAATTGAGTCAAAATATCATTCTGACTCAACAACCTAGGCTGGATAAACTAAATGGAAAAATCAGGCTTATTACTGAGCTGGAAGAGGCAATCATACCAATTGATGAACTGTATGTACAGGGTGTATTGATAAACTTGCTCGACAATGCAATAAAATATGGTGGAAACCCTCCAGAAATCGACATCAATATTTCCATGGAGCAAGGAGCATGTAAACTTTCTGTTAAAGACAATGGTGAAGGAATACCCAAAGAGTACCACCACAAAGTATTTGAGCGTTTTTTCAGAGTCCCTAGTGGCGACAAACATAATGTTAAGGGCTATGGTCTTGGATTAAGTTTTGCATCTGAAG
>CAYUNU010000465.1:0-3200 GCA_964446195.1 uncultured Porphyromonadaceae bacterium
CCACATCAATACCTGAAGTAAAATTGTCCAGCCAATAAAACTAAGCCCTATAATGGTCCAGGTATTATCATTGATCCAGGAAAGGGTATCCTCGCTAATAAAGGATGATCCTTTTGCTCCTTTGACCAGCATGAAATATGTTATTGCAGCAATTGCGGCTCCACCAAAAAGACCGCCATATCTCTTATATGTTTTTGAATAATTAAAAGTGAAAATTAGCCTTGCGAGATATTGAACCAAAGCCCCCACCAGGAAAGCTACAACAACCGAAAGCAATATACCAGATATAATGGCGAGTGCTTTTGTTGAATTTATGTACTCACCCATTTCTGAGAATGACTGGCCAATTGCCTTCATTTTTATTATAGCAATGGCAACAGAAGCACCCAATAGTTCGAAAACAATTGATACAGTGGTTGAAGTTGGCAGTCCGAGCGTATTGTAGGCATCCAAAAGGATAATGTCTGTAATCATAACCGCCAGGAATATCAGCATGATCTCAGCAAAATAAAATTTCTCCGGATGCATTATTCCTTTTCTGGCAACCTCCATCATTCCACTGGAAAAAGTTGCGCCGACAAGAATACCTATAGCTGCTACCAACATGATTATCTTGAATGGAGCAGCTTTTGAGCCTATGGCAGAGTTAAGGAAATTAACAGCGTCGTTGCTTACCCCAACAATTAAATCGGAAATAGCCAGTAAGAAAAGGATGACAACAATGAAGATGTAGATATTGTCCATTTAGAAATATTTTGGGTTCTTAAAAGTTGTATTCCGTCAAACAGTTTTGGCTGTGAATTTATAACATTTATTGTGTGTGTCCTAAAAAAGTCTGTTCTCAAAGTGATGTTTTTTTAAGATTTGCAGGAATATACATAAATAGTAATTTAGACTTTTAGTTTTACCCTTCGTTTGATCCGAGTAAATTATATGAATTGGTCTAAAATTGCCGGCATAATTTTGCGGTATAGAATCTTCTTCCTGATTATAATAACAGGACTTACGGGTTTTATGGCTCTTAAGGTTTCCAAGCTGGAGATGGATTACGGTTATTCTGGAATGATGCCTGATTCAGACTCCGTGTCTATCAATCTGGAGGAATTCAAGAAGGTTTTTGGAGGCGATGCAAGTATATTCCTGATAGGGGTTCAGGATAGTCAGTTTTTCACGCTTGAGAAATTTAAAGATTGGGTTAAACTGAGGAACAGTCTTTTGGATGTTGAGGGGATTGAATCAGCATATTCTGTTTCTGAAGTTGTGTCAATTAAAAAAAATCAGGATGATGGAAAATTTGAGTTTGTCCCGGTATTTCCCCAAGAAATAAATTCTCAGACCGAGCTGGATAGCATGGTTAATATTCTATATCATTTACCTATCTACAAAGAATTGCTATATGCCGAAGAAAGCCATGTTTTCATGATGGCATTGTCTATGGATTCAATTCTAATGGATAGCAAGGTGAGGGAAGAAATAATTTTTACCACAAAAGAATTAGCAGAAAAATGGGGCAATAAGTATGGTAAGGAGATGCATTTTTCCGGTTTGCCATATGTCAAATCCAGTTTTATGATAATGATAAAATCGGAGTTGCTCAAATTTATTTATCTGGCTGCTCTGGTAACATTTATCCTTTTGATAATTTTTTTCAGATCCCTGAAAGCTGTTTTACCGAGTTTTTTGGTTGTAGGCATGGGTGTTTTGTGGGCTTTTGGGACCATGGTTCTTCTGGGTTATAAGATCACTGTTTTAACTGGGATGATCCCGCCTCTGATAATTGTTATTGGGATACCCAACTGTGTTTTTATCATAAACAAATATCATCAGGAGTATAAAAATCACAAGAACAAAATTAAAGCCTTGCAGCGAGCGATTCAGAAAGTTGGTTATGCAATATTCTTAACCAACCTAACAACAGCAGCTGGGTTTGCAACATTTATGGTGATAAACAATCAGATGCTATCCAGATTCGGCTTGATAGCTTCTTTAAACATTCTTGTTTTGTTTGTTCTTTCAGTTTTCCTTATCCCGATAATATTTTCTTTCTTACCCCCACCATCTGATCGTCAAATAAAACACCTTGATCATAAGCTGATTGCCCGAATAATTAATTTGTTTACGCATCTTATAATTAATCACAGGAAGATAATTTACATCTTTTTTGCCCTTTTATTTGTTCTTTCTATTTGGGGTATTAGTAAAATGAAGACTACCGGTTTTATAGTTGATGATATACAGACAGACCATCCTCTGTACGTCGATCTTAAGTTTTTCGAGCACAGTATTGGTGGAGTTATGCCCCTGGAGGTATCCGTGGATACCAGGAAGCCCAAAGGCGTTTTAAAGACACAGACATTAAAAAAGGTGGAGGATTTTCAAAATAGGCTATCAGGGTACCCAGAGCTTTCACGCTCATTGTCGGTGGTTGACGGTTTGAAATTTGCCCGGCAGGCTTATTTTGGAGGTGATGAAAAGTAT
The DNA here is from genome assembly GCA_964446195.1 of uncultured Porphyromonadaceae bacterium. GTDB lineage: Bacteria > Bacteroidota > Bacteroidia > Bacteroidales > UBA12481 > JAUVKA01. The sequence continues at coordinate 2,479 of CAYUNU010000465.1, forward strand.
TATAAGTTACCTAGCAGGCAGGAGCAAAGCTTTATTATGCGTTCGCTGGATCAATCTGCAGGAAATAGTTTTATGCTACGTATGCTTATTGATTCAACACAGCAAAAGATGAGGGTTAACATCAGGGTTGCCGACATTGGGGTAAACAGAATGTTAGTTTTAAAAGACAGTTTACAAAAAGATTTGAATAGATTTTTCCCTCCTGATGAATACGATGCAGTTTTGACTGGCTCAAGCCTTACTTTTACCCTTGGGACACATTATCTTGTCAGGAACCTGTTTATAAGTCTGGGGCTTGCTATCCTAATAATATCACTGTTTATGGCATGGATGTTTTCCTCCCCCAGGATGGTCTTGATTTCCATATTTCCCAATTTATTGCCACTAATCATTACCGCGGGATTAATGGGATTTTTGTCTATATCAATAAGGCCTTCTACCATACTTGTTTTTAGTATTGCATTTGGTATTTCGGTTGATACTGCCATCCATTTCCTTGCCAAATACAGACAGGAAAAAGCTTGTCCGAGCACATCTCCAAACCAAGCTGTAATAAATGCTCTTCAAGGCGTGGGAGTAAGTATTATTTACACAGTTATTATTTTATTTTTTGGCTTTGGCATTTTTGTGGCGTCAGATTTTGGCGGCACGATTGCCATGGGTTTATTAACAGCTATCACATTATTTGTTGCAATGCTTGCCAATCTGCTTCTTGTTCCGGC
>CAYUNU010000466.1:0-3185 GCA_964446195.1 uncultured Porphyromonadaceae bacterium
GGGCTCCACCTCAGACAGTTGATTATCTGCTGAACATGAGTTTTGATCCTTTGACCACCGGTATAGAAAGCAAGGATCTTGGTGGAAATATAAATGTCTATCCTAATCCAACACAGGGTAAGTTTACTTATAACATCGATCTACCAGAGGCTAGTGATCTAATTATTGAACTGGTTAATTCTTCTGGACAAGTATTGTACCGTAATGAAGTATCAGGTGCTTACTCTTTCAGTGAGGAGGTAGATGCAAGATTCTACGCCAATGGAATTTACTACCTAAAGGTTAATGATGGTAAGCAAGTTAGAATTAAGAAAGTTGTAGTTTTCTAGTAAATAGAAAATGTATTTTGCAAAGGGTTAGCTTTTTAGCTAACCCTTTGCTGTTTTATACATGTCTTATTGATTGTGGGTTTAATCGCAGGTTATTATGGTGAATAATCAAACAGAGTACCAGTCAAAAAAATTAAAGGAATAGTTATTCCCTCCGACATCTTTCGCCAGTCTTATCCAAATTTAATTTTACGGAAATATTATAATAGTAATAAAGCTAGTGCTGTTAATACTACAATAAATACTGAAGTTATCAGTGCTATTCCCCAAAAATTACTAGCGGATTCTTCGTTGGATGATTCGATACTATTAAGTTCAAAACCACCACTTTGATTGCTTTCACCTGTTTTCATGTCATATAAATTTATTAACCTGGGCCAAAGGAAAATTGGGAGTTTACTTTGGCATAAACCTGCACCATAAGTTAAGGAATTTAATCCATACAGAAAAGTCAGGCGATGTGAAAGGTGTGATAAACAGGGCTTTAGTTGTTAACAATTTAGCCTTACTTATTAACTATTTTTCTTCCTAACTCCTTACATTCTATTAAAATTTCCTGATTTTTTTTGTGATTCTCTGTGGCTAAAGCTTCCCTGAGACCAATTTTGGAATATAGAATTTTGAGTTCTTCTTCCGTTTTTATTACATGATTAGTTACAGCCAAACGTGTTCCTTTTATAACATGGAGCTTATTCTCAGGGCCAAGTATTTTTGTCATGTATTCGAACAAATCAATAACAGGCTGAGCATCCTCATCATTCGGAGATCCCATAGTTAGTAAAAGAACGAAATCTTTGTTCCAATTTTGATGGGGTGTGTGGATGAGTCCGTTTTCTGTAATCTGTACGTGGACAAATGATCTGAATCGATCAATTATTTTTTTAAGTTGACTACTTACATGATGGAAATATATAGGGGATGCAAAAACCAGAATATCAGCATCAAGAATACTCCGACTAATATCTTGCCAGTCGTCTCCTCTAATTGAGCATTTTTTGATGATATTACATCGCAAACAACCGGTGCAATAGTCCAGATTTAATACATGTGCGGAAATCTCCTTGATCTGATCGGTGGCTTCCCGACAGCCTTCCATAAAATGGCTAAGCAAATGTGAGGTGTTACCAGTTTTCCTGATGCTGCCGTTGAAAGCCAAGACCTTTTTCATATAACAAAGCTATTTGTCGAGAACCAGCTTAATTTTTTCAAATGGTTGTGGATATGCACTAATCCATAAAACTGGATTAAAATCTAAGTTTTCCTTATCATATCCCATTACAAAAACCTCGATGTCCTTTCCAATAACACTCTCATCAACAGGGATGTAATAGGTGTAATTTTTATCTTTCCTGGCATTGACATATTCCCATGTATTTGATTGATATGAGGAAGCACGATCTGGGGCTCCAACAAATTTACCATCAATTTTAGCAGCTGCATAGGCTCCTTCAATTCCGTGTTGGCCATTAATAGCAACACATAGGTAACTTCCCATGGGAACTTCATCCAATTTGAAGCTTGTTTTCCAAACTTTCTGAGCTTCTTTTTTACTTGGGTGAGCAAAAAGATTTGAAGCTCTCCAATTTGTTCGCTCAAGTTTTTTGCCATAAGCAATTCCTTCTATCTCAGTTATATGCTGTGGAAATTCTTTGAAACGTAGATAACGAACCTGCTTTCCTATGTCTACGCTCATCTTTTTCCCTGCCAGATAAGTTAAGCGTTCCCAATTTATTAAATCAGTAGATATTTCAACATAGTTACCCTCTCCAACAAGAAATGGTTGAAGTGAAAACTCATTTGGAACTGTTATCAACAGTTGATCTACGTGTTGAACTTTACCTAAGTCGAGGCGCAGGCAGCCTCCTTCAATTTTCTGATCTCTCTTATATTTTTCGGAGGGCCAGAAACCAGTGTTAAGATCTCCGTCAAAAAGGTTCTTGTCCCAAATCCCACGCTCTGTAAAAGCATCTTGATTGAAGTAAGCATCCTGGGCGGCTTTTACCTCTGGAATAGTAGATTCTCCAGAACGTTTTATCGAGCGAACCTCAAGGGCATTGTTGTCGGCTGCAAAAACAGTGGCTTCATATAAAGCTTCTGCATCATCAGGTATGGATGTCTCATTTAAATCAGCAATCTTACGGTGGAAACTTTTACTTAATGTGTTTCCAGGGAATTCCACTTTAATTGAATTCCCTCTAAGTAATTCTGGTTGATTATGACCAGAAAGAAGTGCTGATTTATATTTTTTATGGTTTGATAGTTTGATAATAGAACTGGTTCCAGGCATACCCAGCACTTCAATCTCTATTGGCTGTCCTGCAACATTCTTAATGAGCTCATAGTCAGCTCCTAAAATAGCTGGCTCATCATAGTTTTTTGTAGTAGCTACAAGCATGCAAGCACGGAAAGGTTGGACATCAATGCTGATTTCTTCACCTTTTTTAAAGATCCCTAGTATTTTTTCGCTTGGATGTAACTGAACTAAAGTAACTTTGCCACCAGATTCAAGTCCAATCTCACTATCTAGTTTTACCTTATAAGAAACTGGTTCCCAACTGAGGTTTCGCAATGTTAAAATCCTTGTTGATTGGTCTCCTCGAGAAACAGGATAAGGTCCGTATGATTCAGGCAGAACCATTCCTTCAACCATTATGTCTCTATACTTTTTATGAAGGTTATAAATTCGGGCAAGTTTAGGAAATTCATCATCCCTCAAAAGCCAGGGATTAGCATATATCTCAGGAGAGAGGATCAGGCCACGGTTAAATGATTGTAAAACAAGATCATCGTCCCAATAGTCGAGGCATGAAGAAATGCAAACTCCATGGTCTTCAGTTAGTCTTTGTAAATCAGGAA
>CAYUNU010000467.1:0-3160 GCA_964446195.1 uncultured Porphyromonadaceae bacterium
GGAATTTGTCCAAAGATGGACAACTATTCATGGCCGGGATAGAATTCAGTCCGGTTAAAGGCGTAAAAGTTGCACCAGGTTTCCACGGATGGAAACCAGCAGATGCAAGCCAAGCCTTTGTTAATGGGTTTTACATAAATTTAGAATACAATTTTTAATAAAGTATAACAATATGCACTCTTGTCTGTTCTGAAATTTAGGAATTAGCCAGGTGCGAAAAAAAGAAATAATATGAAAACAATTAAATTATTACTCATCATCTCCATCCTGGGAACAGGTTTGTTTTCCTGCAACAATGGCGGAGGAGGAAAAACAGAAAAGGTTCAACTATCCGGAGCGGGAGCTACCTTCCCCTTGCCATTTTACAATCTGGCTATAAAAAAATACACTGAGCAAACTGGTGTTTTCATTAGCTATGGTGGTATTGGAAGCGGTGGCGGGATCAGGAGCCTGACCGACAAAGTTGTTGATTATGGAGCTACTGATGCTTTTTTAAGTGATGAAAAAACTGCAGAAATGCCATATAAGGTTGTTCACATCCCTACATGTATTGGCGCAGTAGTAGCCGCGTACAATTTACCAGGCGTTGAGTCCTTAAAGCTTTCAAATGATCTTTTGGCAGACATTTTCATGGGTAAGGTAACATCCTGGAAAGATCCACGTATAGCTGCCGCCAATGAAGGAGTTAGTCTTCCCGATAAAGATATTACAGTTGTATACCGTTCTGATGGAAGTGGGACAACATTCATCTTCAGTGATTATATGTCTAAGATCAGCCCTGAATGGGAAGCAACTATTGGCAAAGGGAAAGCCCTCAAATGGCTGACAGGCATTGGAGCTAAAGGAAACCCAGGTGTTGCCGGAACCATCAGCCAAACAGAAGGTTCAATTGGATATTTGGGATCAGAATTCGCACTGGCACAGAAAATTCCTACTGCTAGCATCATGAATTCATCAGGAAACTTTGTTGAACCAACTATTGCATCCATCAGTGCTGCTGCCAAAGGAGCAATTCCGGCAGATACACGCGTAATGCTTACAAATTCTGATGATCCTGATGCCTATCCTATCAGCGGATTCACGTGGTTGATTCTATACAAGGAGCAAGCTTATAATAACAGATCAGTTTTACAAGCAGAAGAAACTGTCAAGTACCTCGATTGGATGCTTAGTACAGAAGCTCAGAACCTTGCGCCAGCTGTTAACTATGCACCACTTCCCGAAGCCGCGGTTGGACTTGCAAAAGAAATATTGAGATCAATTACCTTTGAAGGAAAAACACTATTGAAATAGTACTGTGATAAGCAGCGAGAGATTAACAAAGAACATTTTATTTATTTCCTCAGCTATAATCTTGATTATAGCAACTGGAATGGTTCTGTCCTTGGTAGGAGGAGCCATTCCGGCATTTAAAGAATTTGGATTGGGTTTTATTTGGGGAAGGGAATGGGATCCGACGGAGGGAAGCGAAAATTATGGAGCTTTACCTTTTATTGCCGGCACTTTAATAACATCCATTTTGGCAATAATTATTTGTCTTCCCCTATCTTTTTCTGCTTCACTTTTCATTGCTGAATATTTTCGGGGAAAGCCAGTAGCCAAGGTGCTATCCACCATGGTAGACCTACTGGCCGGAGTACCATCTATCGTTTATGGTTTATGGGGCTTTTACGTTGTGCGTCCCTTGCTTGTTGATATAGGATGGACTTCACAAGGTTTCGGCATATTTACTGCCGGAGTTATTCTGGCCATTATGATTATTCCTTATGCTACTTCCCTCAGCAATGAGATTATAAGCATGATTCCTAATGATTTAAAGGAAGCGGCTTATTCATTGGGCGCTACCAGAATGGAGGTTATATTCACCGTGATCATTCCGAATGCCAAATCAGGAATTGTTGCCAGCTATATTCTTGCTTTGGGTCGTGCCTTGGGCGAAACGATGGCTGTAACGATGCTAATTGGTAATGCCAATGTTATTCCCAAAGGCCTGTTCGATACAGGTAATACAATGGCCAGCGTTATTGCAAACCAGTTTGGCGAAGCTGATGGATTAAAATTAAGTTCCTTAATAGCGATTGGACTGCTCCTGTTTGCTATCACAGGGCTAATAAATAGTGCAGGAAAATGGATAATTAAGAAGATGGGCTGATGGAAAAACATGCTAAAGTTCATATTGCACCTATTAGATCCCGACTGGTAAAGAATAATATATTTTATGGTATAGTAATATTATTAACCCTGGTTACCGCTTCTCCCATTGTACTTATAATCTCCAAGTTGATCCAAAAGGGTATCAGGCAGATCAATCTCAGTTTCTTCCTTGAGAGAACACCTGATACCTTCGAAGCTATGGCAGCAGTGGCCAACAATGAGATAATTCCCGGAGGTATTGTTAACGGCATTACAGGTTCATTCCTGATGATAGCACTGGCATCTGTTGTTGCGATTCCAATAGGAATACTTGTTGGCATCTATCTTTACGAACATCAAACACAAAGATATGCATCTATTGTAAGGGATGTAACTGATATTCTGCAAGGTGTACCTTCTATTGTTTTGGGCCTAATAGCATATATGTGGGTTGTTAAACACATCACTCATGGATTCTCTGCATTAGCTGGTAGTACAGCTCTAACAATTATGATGCTACCATTGATAATCAGATCCAGTGAAGAGACTTTTAAAATGATCCCGGAGCCTGTAAAAGAAGCTGCCCTTGCCTTAGGAGTACCCTATCATAAGGTTATTCTTAGGGTAATTATTCCAACTGGATTCAGTGGCCTGTCAACAGGAATACTTCTTTCAATTTCAAGAATTATCGGGGAAACTGCACCTTTGATGCTTACTGCATTGGGCAGTCAAATGGTAAATTTCGATATAAGCAAACCAACAAGCGCTGTTCCACTTTTAATATGGGAGTTTTACAATGATCCAAATATGGCTAATCTCATTTGGAGTTCGTCACTATTCCTGATGGCAGTGATATTAACATTGAACCTGACAGCAAAATATATTGCCGGCAGAAGTAAAAACTAGAAATGAATCAAAAAAATTCAGATATACGAATAGAAAATCCCGTGGTCGAAAACTTCGACCTATCTATTGCCTATGAACCTGGCAAATATGCTGTTAAAAAGGTCAATGTGGGATTTGAACG
>CAYUNU010000468.1:0-3159 GCA_964446195.1 uncultured Porphyromonadaceae bacterium
TTTGCTCCAACAAAATGATGCTGCCCAAAAAAATCCTGCCCACCCAACCATGGAGGGGTATTGCTTATAATTACGGGTCCGGCAATTCGTGGTATATGGCAAGTTTGACAGTTTGTATTTTCATCAGGATATTTCGAATTTTTCCATTCCTGCAAAATCGCTTGCTCCACAAATTCATTTTCATACACTTCCCCCTCGGGACTCACAGGATGTGTTAGCAAAGTATGACATGTTCCACACAATTCTGAATTGTCGATATGAGCTGAAAACATTGGTGTATAACCCGTAGAGTTCACCATTGGTCCTGCAAAAGGAGCTTCATAGGGCCCGTAAATACTCTTCTCTGTTCCAATAGAAAAAGCAGCTGAGTTAGTGCCCATGCTGGATGGAGTAATTTGATGACAAACAGTGCATTGAACACCATCCTGACCGTAGGGATCGCTAGACAAGGTGGAAAGCAAATAGTCGCCCCCACCTATATGATGGGAATTAACATTCCCAGCCGGAGCATGACATTTTGAACATTTATCTTCGATAAACTCTTTATGCATGGGATTGGCAATCACTTCTGTACTCACTTTCGCCCTCCATAAAGGATCCCGGGATGAATTAGCCATCATTGTTGATCGCCAGTCATTAGCAATAGCCACAGACAATCCATCCGCACTCACCTGGGAATTATGACACACCGCACACTCCCCGGATCCGGCAAATAATTCGTTATATCCCACAGGCAAAACTTGAGCCAAAAGAGGCGAATTATTAAGAATAAAAAACAATACAATAAAAACCCAGGAAAACAGAAGCTCACACAAGGCTTTGCTAAGGATAACAGTATTTTTTTTCATTATTAAGGCAGTTTTGAAAACTAAAGATCGACATTTTTTTTAACTAAAAGAACAACCATCAATAATACCCTTCACCCCAAAACCATATATCTTGTATTTGGTACCCTGCGACTTGTATATTGGAACTAATAAGTCTTTTTTTCCTATCTTTAGTCCTCAAAAACTAAAAAACATAATAATGAGAAAAATTACCGCACTAATCATCGGTATCGCATTGGCTTTCAGCACTAACGCCAGGGCTGATGAGGGGATGTGGCTATTGCCGCTATTGGAGAAATTGAACATTGGTACAATGACAGAAATGGGTTTACAATTAACAGCTGAGGATATCTACAGCGTAAACCATTCCAGTCTTAAGGATGCTATTGCCATTTTTGGTGGTGGATGTACCAGTGAAATTGTTTCTGATCAAGGCTTGCTACTAACCAATCATCACTGCGGATACGGAACAATTCAATCACATTCATCTGTTGAGCACGACTATCTGAAAGATGGTTTCTGGGCTGCAACAAAAGATGAAGAGATCGCCTCCCCCGGGCTTTCTGTCACATTTCTGGACTATATAACAGATGTATCCGACAGGATCAACAGTCTTCTTAATGATGATATGGACGAAAGTGAGAGATCACGAGTTATCAGGGCTGAATCAAGCAAAATTATGGATGAAGTTGAAACTGGAGATTCCCAAACAGCCAGAGTTCAGGACTTTTTTTCAGGCAATAAATTTTACTTGCTTGTTTACACCAGATACAGTGATGTTCGCTTTGTGGGCGCCCCTCCAAGTTCCGTTGGTAAATTTGGTGCCGACTCTGATAACTGGATGTGGCCAAGGCATACCGGAGACTTTAGCGTTTTCCGTGTTTATATGTCGCCTGATGGAAAACCTGCAGATTACTCGGCAGACAATGTACCTTTCGAACCCAAACATTATTTGCCTATTTCAATGAAAGGTGTTACTGAGGGTGATTTCGCTATGATCTTAGGTTATCCCGGAGGAACAACACGCTTCATGACTTCCTACGAAATTGACAGAGAGCTTACCTTAACTCACCCTAACAGAATTAAAACAAGGGGCCTTCGTCAGGAATTGATGCTTGAAGATATGCTTGCCGACGAAAAGGTAAGAATCCAATATGCTTCAAAATACTCAGGATCAACCAACTACTGGAAATTCTCTATCGGACAAAGTAAAGGCCTTAAAGCTCTTAATGTTAAGGGAACAAAGGAAGCCCTCCAGGAGAAATTCACAAAGTGGGTTTCCATGGATCCCGACAAGCAGAAAAAATACGGTGATGCTTTGAATCTTATAAAAACAGCAACTGAATCACAAGCTCCATATTATAATGCTTCACAGTATTACTCCGAATGCCTTACCAGAGGGAGTGAAATCCTGGGGTTCGCAAATGGCATATCAGGATTAAAAAGATTACTTGAGGATAAGGAAGCAGACCCTGAAGCGATCAAAGCCAGGGCTGAGAGGATGAAATCATCATCAGAAAGATTCTTCAAAAATTATAACCCTTCTACTGATCAGAAAATCACTGCAGCAATGATGGCTCTTTTTGTTCAGGATGTTCCCGTTGAATTTCATGCCGACATTTTGAAATCTGTTAACTCAAAATATAAGGGAGATTTCAAAAAGTACGTCGATAAAATGTTTGCGACATCGATCTTTGCAAATCAGGATCGCTACAATGCCTTCCTGGATAATCCAAGCCTTAAAGTCATCGAAAAAGATATGGCTTATAAAGCCGCTGTTTCCATATTCACCAAGTCGGGCGAAATTAGTCGGGAATCAAGGCAATTCGGGACAGATCTTGCCAAAGGCCAAAGGTTATGGATCGGTGGAGTATTAGAGATGGAAAAAGATAAAACTTTTTATCCTGATGCAAACTTCACAATGAGACTCACTTACGGTACAGTTAAGTCATATGATCCTCAGGATGCCGTGCATTACAAGTACTATACCACTTTAGATGGTGTTATGCAGAAGGAAGATCCCAATAATTGGGAGTTTGTTGTACCACCAAAACTCAAGGAACTATACGAAGCCAAAGATTATGGCGATTATGCGCGGGACGAGGAGATGCGCGTCGCGCCGGTGCAGCTGCGTGAGGTGATCGAGTCGGCGTTGGAGACCTTTCGCGATCGGCTGGATCGCAGCGGCGTCGCGCTCGACCGGTACGCCTTCTGCGTCCGCAAGCGCCTGGAGAACGACCACGGGGTGTACTTCCCGTCGCTGTCGAGCCGGACCCTGGTCTACAAGGGCATGCTCACCACCGAGCAGCTGCCGGCGTTCTACGCCGACATC
>CAYUNU010000469.1:0-3153 GCA_964446195.1 uncultured Porphyromonadaceae bacterium
GAAAAATCCTTTTGGTTCTTACTTACGGCAAGAGGATGCGTCATATTTTGCCCAGACAGACAAAGTATATCTGCTGCGTGAGTTAACCATCACGGGAAAAAATCCCAGGGAGCATCCGTTATTATTGGTTGGGGTATTAATCCTGATGGAGTGTCGTCCTTCAACAGAAATTCTAGAATCGGTAAAGTAAGTTGCTCCTCTGTCGTTTCCCACTCTGGCATAGCAACTTGTTGGGACTCCCGGGGTAGCCATCTCTTCAAATCCCGGATCTCTGGTCATATTTCTGCTATTAATCTGTATTGGTTTCTGAATCCCATTGCCAAGGAGATAAACTCTTCTTCCATAACCTTCTATGAAATCATTTATTTCATCATTTAGGATTGGTGTCTCACGATTTTCGAATAAGACCTCAGCCTTCCCTCGAGAGTTGTTATTAAGAGATATTTTAAGTGTTCCCGGCTCAATATTTTCGTTAACAGCCATTATTAAAATTTGGCCATTTTTCTCCCATGTTCTTAAATGGATATTTTCCTGATCTGATTCTGCAAATTCAGCAACAGTACCATCCAATATAAAGGGAGCTATTTCATTTGTTTCCAAGGCAATCTGACCGGCCATTCCCCAAGTAGAGGTTGATTTGGGGAAGCCGTTAAAACCATGTCTGATGAAGTATTGTATTCCTGTTGCGCCATTGACGATAGAGAGGTAGGTCATGGCTCTCAGTTCCTGAATAGATGGCTCTCTGCCCCAATGTTCACTTCCGCCAAAGGCTTGAGGTACTATCCAAACAGCTTTTTCGCCATGAAATTCCTTCATCAGGTTTCTTGTGACATATCCAACCCCTTCAGCTGAACTGTTTGGGATTGGATATGGATCGGCCATTACGATGTCCATGGCATCGGCATATCGCCTGGCCTGCATGGGGGCCATAAAGACTATTGTAATGGGGTGGTATGGGTCTATTGCTTTAATGAAGTCATATATATTCTTCAGTTCCTCAGGATCGGCTCCATGTCCGGTTGGTTCATCAGAGATATACCATGCAAGGAGGGCGGGGTGATCCATGAAGGCCTCAATCTCTTCCTTCAGCAGTTTCTCTCTCTCATTTTGGCTAGAGCTATAATCTCGACCTGATCCCACTCCGCCGCCACCGGATACAGACAATAGGTTATAATGAACCTTCATTCCCAGCTCAGCTGCCCTGTCGAGGTAGGCTTTTCTTTCCTCTCGTGTTTTACCTTCGATTTTCTGGTAGGGTGACATCATGTTAAAGCCCTTTACCACTTCCTCTTCCGGCAGTGTTGGCTGCAGGGGAGAATAGCAGTAGAAGCCAAAGGGAAAGAAGGGTAGGTGGTTGATAATCAAGCTTCCCGTGAGGCGATCGATCTTTACTGAGTTGGGTTTTGGGTCGAGAATAAGCAGTTCACCATTTACAAGAACATTCAAGTCGGCTCCACTGAGTGTGGCAGTGATTATATGATTGGATTTTTCCAAGCTCTTTAGACTGACAGGAATAGTGAAGATCGATTTTTTTGATTCGAGTTCCTTATTGAAAACTGATTTGCCATCAATTTTCAAGTCAATATTGAAACTTGTAGAAAGGTAATCATCAGGAATATGAAGAAGTATTTCAGCTTCTTTTTCTGTTGTGTAAAAGGAGTTTCTTGATATTAATTTCCAGGATTCTCCTGCTTGGGAAGTAAGTCCCAGGAAGAGGAATAAAATCGCTATTGTTGGTATTTTAATCATGGTTTGTTGCTGGTTTGATTAGTATTTAATCAGCTATACAATATTATAAAAAGCGGACGGTACGCTTAAGCGGACGGTCCAGGGTGAAACGGTAAAGCGATAAAGCCTCCCTCGATTTCTTCAATATGGGGGTAGCCCAGTTGTTTTACATATTCAAGACAATCATTGTGAACACCAATCCCATGAGTGGAAATGTTCATAATAGGTTTGTGTTGAATTAATAAATTTTCCCCGCCCTTTAGGGCTCTTAATTCTTCGCCTTCGATATCCATCTTGATAAAATCAGGATGTGATATTTTTCCTTTGTATAATAGATTGTCAAGAGTGTCAACCTGAATAGAGAGGCTTCCTGTGTCAGATATTTTCCCTGTTCCAGTACCATGTTCAATATCAAATTGAGTTTCACCTATATAATCACTTACACCTATTGTCAAAAGATCAATATTATTAACCCTATTCAGGGAAATATGCTTTTCAGTATATCTAATATTTATTGGCCTTGGCTCGAAAACAAATACTTTTCCTTCGGGACCGCATAGCTTGGACATAATGAGACTCAGGTAGCCAACATGACCTCCAATATCAAAGCAAACATAGCCCTTCTTGATATTTTTTTCAAGGAAGCTGACAGTCTCTTCTTCATACTTGCCACTGATAAACTTGATCCCACTACCGGCAATAAATTTATAGCCAACCAGGGGTCCGCCTTTGATCTTCAGAATGATTTTTGATGACAACTTTTTTATTAATGCTTTCAAGATAAATTAGAGTTTGATTACTAAATGGCGAAAAAAATTATGATAACAACGCAATATTTTTAATTTTTTACCGTTCGAGCCGACGGTTCGCTTAAGCGGACGGTCCGCTATCGGACGCTATCGGATTTCGATCAAATACCCCTTCCCAGCTGGAACCTGGAATGACTCGCCAAGATTAAACTTCAATTCCTCTTGGTAATCCTTAACTGCTGGAGCAATCATTTTTACCTGTGCAGGATCCAGCCCTAAAGCTTTCCAATCTATTTTCAGCTCAACTCTAGCTGGCCCATCTGCCCAAGAGGCTAAAGCGATAAGAGTACTGCCGTTCTTTTTATAAACTGTAGCCAGCACATCAGGCCGTCCTGTTGTAACAGGACAGTCATCAACCCAGTATCCTATCATCTCACTATCTTCAATGCCGAATTCATCCCACAGCCTCCAGATAGAACTGGGATCGCCCGACCAAGGGGCCCGTGAGGTCATTCCGTAGATCATTCCCCGCCAGCGATTACCGCCGTCCTGAAGCATCTCTCCCATCAGGCCAAAAGGGATGCCGCTTACTTCTGTGAGCCAGTACTCAGGCCCTGCATTGTAATCGAAGTATTCGCCGAACCACAGGCGGTCCAGATAAGCAAAGTGCTCCATA
>CAYUNU010000470.1:0-3125 GCA_964446195.1 uncultured Porphyromonadaceae bacterium
GAGAGATGCCACGACTCCTTAGTTTTGGCGTTCAACACAATATGACAAAAAGGATTTTGACCTTCTTCTACTTCCCGGAGTAAATAATACTGGTAGTATCCTGAACTATAGAATACACTGGTGCCAATGGATAATTTGTTAAGAGGATAACCTCTGGGTGACATAGATTTAAAGTAGTCATTAGATGAGATATGGCCTGATCCGAAATCATAAATAACCGCTGGTCGCATTGAATCCCGATCTATTCTCCAAATGGTGTCGCGTCCAAGAGCAGTATAGAAAAAGCCTGTATGAGGATTGCCTGAGAAGAAGGGTATTCGTGATCTGGTTCCCTTTGGGATATTGATGTATTTCTGAGTGTCAGGTTTTGACGTACTTAGTATTTGTACTTCATAATCCTGGTATCCACTATAGGCAATTCGATTAAAGTTAAGTACCATCGGCTCACCCATTCCTCCTGGGTTAGGGATCTCTTCCAGAAAGCTGCCATCAAAGCTATATTTGCTGACTTTTCTCGACATCATAGGACTTATGTATACTACTAAAGAATCCTCAAAAGCAGAGAATTGGCGGATATCCGTATATTCTCCGGGTCCCTTACCAATAGATCCTATTTTGTTAAGGAATTTACCTTCTTTAGAAAAAACAATTAGCTCATCTTTGCTTCCCCCTCTGGTAGAGACCAGTATATAATCATCTCCTACAAATACTTTTTTTGTTGAGCCCATGATGCAGGATGAATTGCTTTCCAAGGGCACAATCCTCACGCTTTTTGCAAGTTCTGAGAGCTTTGAAAGGGGAGGGAGATCAAATGGATCTAATGTCAAATGGATCTCACCCTCAGGAATATCTTGTTTTTGAGTTGTCTGACAAGAACAGATTAAGGCTAAAGCAAATAGCAAAAAGGATGTCTTTACTGAAATCGAGCAGGCAAGTTTCATAGTAACTTTAGTATTAGTGTTGGGGAACACTACCATAAAGATAAGAGATTAAACTAAACGTTTAGTTAATACCTCCTGATTTTTTTCAGCTCGTCACTCGTCAATGGTCACCGGTAACTATGTTGTCCACATCAATATCCCCATACTTAACATCGATAAAAGGTTTGCCATCTTTTAATCCAACATTGCCAAAGCCTGTTTCGGTGGATAAAAAGGTGGTGAAATTATCACCTATCTGAGAATCTATATACAGGATTTTGCTTACTGCATCGTACCTGACGCCTGTTAGTCCCTGCAACATTCCGTAGCTGGCCATGGCTCGTGCATACCAGTGTCCACACTCATATTCGTTGAAAGGGTTTCGTTTGTAGCCATCGTATCTCAGTCTTACTTCCTTAACAATGTCAAGTCCTTTTTCAACTTCTCCTTTAAACATCAAATGACTGGCCACCTGGTACTCTATTCCGGTCCAGACCTCATCGCTGTAAACAAAAGGCAGGGATAATTTACCGCCTTTGGGCCAGGAGCAGAGGAGCAAACCCCCTTCATTCCCACATCCAAAAGTGGGCCGCTGAGGGTTGGCATGGTCGGTAAGGTCTTTTCTAAGGTTATATTTATGAACGGCTGACAAATGACTTGATATTTTTTCCGAGTCGATTATCTCACCCAATCCACATACACTGGCTATCCACATTCCCAGCACGCCATCGGAGAGGCATCCTTTACCATACTGATACTTAGGGCCTTCTTTCATGAGTAGTTTCTGAGCTTCTTCGGAGTAGTTAGCAGACCAGGAGCCTTGAGAAAATTCGACCGGGTTTGGAGCTTCGAGCCCCTCCCATTGAATTTTTTGGATGAAATACTCACCATCGAAAAGCTCATTCTCCATGAACTTCTTCCCTTTCATCAAGAGAGATTCGTATTCGTCGTACGCCAGCCCAAGATCTTTTCCTATCTCAACCATAGAGGTGAGAGCACCCAGATAGAAGCTGGTACACATCCCGTCTGGTCCCCAGAATTCAATATCGTAGGTGTTGTGATGGGGTTCTTCCAGTACGCCCTTGCCCTTGGGATCCCATACCTTGATGCAGTAGTCCATACTCTGCTTCACTTGTGGGTAAATCTTCTTCATCCAGTCATTATCACCACTAATCCGCCATTCGCGATACACTTTCATAATGCCACCCAGTTGACCGTCTGAGGCTGCATGAAAAGTATGCGCAAGAGCTTGTATAGGTAAGCCGGATCTGAAAACCTGGTGGCCTGATTCATCCTGACTAACATTGAATTCTGTTTCTCTTAATGTTCTCTCCAATGCCGGGAAAAGGTGAGGTATTGCCTGGGCGTAATTCCAAACATGGGTACAGCTTCCGGCGCAGCATCCGCTGGCATCGCTGCATCCTTCCCAGGCCCACATCCTGCCATCAGCCTGTCGCAGGACAGTTGGAGATTTTAATATTGTAAGGTTGGCTGCCACGGCTTCCAACACCTCAGGGGGTAAGGTGGAGGAGTAAAATGCATCCCTGAACAGTTCGCTTTTGGACTTCAACTCATCATAATGCAAATTGAGATATTTTGTAAGCTCTTCAATACTCTTGAATCGGCTTGCATACCACGGTTTGTAATAAGGGCTTGCCGGTTCGCACTCACTTTCGGGACAGCACTCTTTGATTTCCGGGTTGATTGCTATCCAATCGCCGTATGTTCCCGACTCAAAGTCCATCAGGATAGTAGCATCTTTGCCCGGCTGGAGTAAGGATTCATCATGATTATCAGTTAAAATAAACTGGTCGGCCAGGATATGTCCCCATCCACCTGTTGCATTGTCGACTATCTGTATGCTGGCAGTCTTGCCTTTGTGTTTCTTTAGGTCGATGAATGCCGGTTCGAGGTATTCTGTATTGTTACCCGGAACAGAAAAAACTACTTCCTTGTCAATCAAGATGTTTACGCATGTGTTTTCATTTGATCTGCCCCCACCCACGAGGAACATGAGATATCTTTTATCTATATTGAACTCTGGTGATGTAAGGGTTCCTGTTTGCATATCACCTTCCGGGTCGTAGGTATTTATTAGATACTTCCCGGCATATCCTGATACTTCACTTTGATTATTTGCCGTACCTTTTGAAGCTTCATCATAAAAAGCCGGTGTTGGTTTGGCGGCAGGAGAGCCATATTTCA
>CAYUNU010000471.1:0-3116 GCA_964446195.1 uncultured Porphyromonadaceae bacterium
TTTTCATAGCTTAAAAATACGGAAAATGAGGGCAAGGAGCAAGAGGTGCTGGGTGCTGGGTGCTGGTTGCTGGGTGCTGGGTGCTGGGTGTTGGGGGCTGGGTTCCCGTTTTCATCCAGAAGCTCTATCTTATGCTCCTTCAGTATTATCGAACCTTCCTCAACTCCAAGATGCTGAGAGATCACCGGGCATTTCGCCTTTAAAAGGAAAAAGACCTGTCTGTTGCAATCAGATAAACCTTCATAATTACCCTGCCCCTTACTTATCACTAATCCTGATTTATTAAATATCTCCAAAAATTCAGGAGTGCTCTGATGCAGGATTACTCCGGGAGACTGGCACCCCGAATCGATTAGTTCTGCGACTTCATCCAAGCCGGAATCTATGGCATCATCCATCGTTACATCATTGATTATCGGGCCCGATCGAACGGCATATTTTACAGGCTTTTTAAGCTCTTTAACAAGTATCCTATCAAAAACAGATTCCCCAACATTATCACCCAAGTAAAGGATATCCTCAGTCTGTGCTAATTGCTTTTTAAAAGCTCTATAATCAAAAATTGCTAATTCCTGATTTAAAATTTGCTTCACATCAGATACTATATCAAATGCCTTATTAACACCGAGGTCAATAATATTTCCCGCGATAGCTATTTTAATGGCTGTCAGCAATTTATCATCAGCCTTAGCAACAATTCTCTCCAACTCAGGGTAAATCGCCTTAGTTTCCTCGATATGCTGCTTCTTGATCTCCCTATAGGGATCAACAACACCGGTGAGCTCTGATACTATTTGATAAACCATCGCTCCTGTTTCAGCAGGAGTAGTATGCATCGAAATGTTTTGCAGCAAAGCACCTGTCCGATCCAGAATTGCTTTTATTATTTTTTCATCAGTAGTAGCCAGTCTTGCAGCACGTAAGGCCTGCTGCATAAAACAGGGTATACAATCGAGATATGTTTTCATTTTTTTCGTTTAAGCATCCAAAAGGGCAAGGGCTCTTGCCGGCTGCTATTATAAACTTGCAATCTTCAAGTTACGGAAATAGATATTGGCCTCTCCATGCATGCCCTGCAGGCCTATATATCCCTTTGTTGGTAGCTTAGCAAACGGCGTTGGCAGCCATGACGGTATTTCTGTTCCATCAGGATTCTTTTTCCCATCTGTCCATTTCGACATATCCATATCGGCAGAAACCTTGCCATTCAACTTCACAAGTATATGTTGACCTTCACAACGGATAATCATATGGTTCCATTCACCGGGATCTTTTACAAGTGTCTCATTTGGTGGTAAATGACCAAAGATCCCACCACACATCCATTGTGGAACCCAACCTTCTTCCTGGAAATGGCCATCATCACTAATCTGGATTTCCACTGAATTAGGTATCCAATCTTTGCGATCGGTACAATAAACAATTACCCCACTATTAGTGCCTACCTCATTCTTGAATTCGAGGTCTATCACAAAATTCTCATATTCTGATTTTGTAAAAATGCAGGCATCTTTCGAGGCAGTTAGGATACCTTTCTCGAAAGTCCATACACCCTCCTGATCCAAAGCATTAGACAAATCTTTCTTGAATAAGTCCTGCCAGTTATTCTGAGCAAAAGACGAAACAGAAACAGCCAGAAAGCATAATAAGAGATATTTTTTCATGATAATCCGTGTGTTTTATGGAAGCATAAAGGTAAACAAATAAGAGCTAGGTGAAAAATTATAATACTCTTAAACTCATTTATTAATCAACAGAATCCTTTGGTTTAGGTATAGGAACAGCTTGATTAACAGACGAAAACAAATCGGGCTGTTCTATTATTGGAGTGTCAACACTTGTTAGCTCGTGGATCTTCACCTCCTCATTAAGAGGAAGTCTTCTTGCCCCCAATGAGATAAGAGCTTCATTACCTTTCTCTTTGAAATCACATACCCATATTGGCACCCACTTTTTCTTGATATTTTCTTTAGAACCTTCCCAGGTACCACCCTTAGTGTCAGCCGTCACAATAATTGTAGCATCAGACTGAGTGTAAATTAGTCTGTTACGAGCCATGGCATTACCAACACTAAACCCGGCTTCGGGATTAAATGGAGAGACCAAACAAAGCCTGTTTTTTATGATATGGTTTCTGAAAATGCCTGAGGTTGATTTCCTAATTAAAGAGTCGGCAACAAATCCAACAGAAAAACCACCTACCTCCAGAGTTCCCAGCATAGCCGTTTCATCTATACCCTTAGCCCCCCCTGATACCACACCGTAATTTTCTGCTCCGATGCAGCTGCCTATTCGTTTTGTTTCCTCTAGCTCTGACTCACCTGTTTTTCTGGACCCAACAACACCAATATAATTTTTGTTCAATAATTCGATGTTACCTATGCCAAAAAGAATCGGAGGTGCTTTTTCTTTCAATCGATCCCTTATCTTTTTCGGGTATAAGCTATCCCCTCTATTGATTACCCAAACACCAACCCTCACCCATTTGTCTAAGGCCAATGCCAGAGCAGGCTTCCTGTCCATCAAGCCAACAATTCTTTCCTTTGTTATTGATAGGTCATCCCATCCGTACAAAAGTGAATCAATATCCTGATTTAAAAAGTCTTCAGGATTAATATCTTTGGTTTGGATCCAGCGCACCAAGCTGTTCCATTCACCATTAGACAAAGGCTTAAGCTCTCTATCTGAACTCTTAGTGAAATAGGATGTTAATAGTAATATTGCCTTTGTTCTTTCTGTAATCATAATCCTAATTTACTGAGGTTGATGTTAATGTAGCCGGATATACTACCCCACTGCCCGCTTGTCTTAGCAAGGCTGATGCAATCGTCAATGTCCAGGCAGAATCGATGGCATCATCAATAAGTAAAACCGGCTCATCCCCTTTAACTTCGTCGGAGACTTCAAAGATACCATCTAGGTTTTTGCACTGGAAATAAGAGTTTTCCTGCTCCTTCTGTGGGGCTGCCTCAGAAACTTTATTTATCGCAGACACAAATGGTAAACCTAACCTTTCGGCAACTCTTTTAGCAAAGGAAGGGACTAACTCAGGGTGGCTGTTCGATGGAATACATGTTACCCATTGGGGACGTGGATCCATATCCCATCTATCGTTT
>CAYUNU010000472.1:0-3107 GCA_964446195.1 uncultured Porphyromonadaceae bacterium
AAGGTTCTTCATCAGGACATGCGCCCCGCATGGTGCTTACTGATGTTGAAGGGGCTGTATATTACGTGTATTTCGACGGAAAAGTTGAAAGCAAAACGCTTAAATCATTTAAGTCTGGTCATTACTTCGAATTTCAAGATCTGGATAAAGATGGCAATCGGGATTTTATTTATCTGGAGGGTAATCGTTTAGAGGTGTACCGTGCAAATGGAGAAGAGATGTTCATTAAGAAGATGGATGCTGAAATAACGCATCCACCAGCTATATATCGATTTCCCGGTAATGAGAAGAAGATTGGTGTTGTAACCAGGAGCCGAGAGGAGATTTATCTCTTTAATTCTGATGGGACTTTATATGATGGATTTCCTTTGAGAGGAAGGACTATGTTCTCTATTGGTTATTTATCAGGCTCATCCAATGAATTTAATCTTCTGGTAGGAGGAGATAATCTGTTCCTATATAATTACCGGGTGAAGTAATTCTTCCTTACTTTTGGGCAAAATTTCGCAATGGGCTTACTTTATCTGTTTCTTGTTGGTTTAGGTTTGGCGGTGGACTCTTTTGCCGTTTCGGTGTGCACTGGTGTAGTAACCCGGTCGGTAATGATAAAAAATGCCCTTAGGGTTGGATTGGTTCTTGGTCTTATTCAGGGTCTTGCTCCAATCATTGGTGGCCTGCTGGGATTGGGTTTAAAAGATCTAATTCAGTTGATTGACCACTGGGTGGCTTTTGTCCTTTTAGCAATCGTTGGCGGCAAGATGCTTATTGATGGGATTCGCCACAAGCCCAATATACCACGAGGCAATCTCTTGTTATTAAAGAATCTCTTAATAATGGGGCTTGCAACCAGTGTTGATGCTGCTGTAGTTGGCATTAGTTTTGGCCTCATTGGTGTTAATCTCTGGCTTGCTGGTCTTATTGTTGGTCTTACTACCTTTGTTATATCCACTGCCGGGGTTCTCCTTGGGGCACACTTCTCTCGCCTAACGCACCTTCGACTAGAAATAGTTGCCGGTTTGGTATTGATAGGTATCGGAGTGAAGATACTGGTAGAGCACCTTTCAAATGGGATTTAAGTCATTTTTCTATCTTTGCGAATATTATGTTTCGTTTTCTCGCCATACTGCTTTTCGTCTATGTGGTTTACAAGCTGATAAAGATTCTTTTTATTAGTATGTTTACCAGTAGGAAACCGCCTGCCGACTACTCTCAGTCCCCTCCGGAACCGCAAAAAAAGAAAAAGATTATTACAAAAGATGAGGGTGAGTATGTTGATTTTGAGGAAGTGGATGACGACAAATAATCAGGATGTTTTTCTATTAAATTTGTCCCTTAATTTTTCAACTATTATCCAGACTAATTGTTAAACTCTAATGATAATAAACTGGATCAAAGAATTCGGGCAGGAATTTTATTTTTTGGTGAGTGAAATGGCTCCTTTCCTGCTATTGGGATTTCTTTTTGCAGGCTTATTAAAAGCTTTTTTCCCGGTTGACAAAATCACGAAGTATCTTGGGCGAAGGAAATTTGGTTCAGTTGTAAATGCTGCTCTTTTAGGAGTTCCTATGCCTCTATGTTCTTGTGGTGTAATACCTGCGGGAGTATCTTTTTATCAGAATGGAGCTACGAAGGGAGCCACAACATCTTTTCTTATTTCTACTCCACAGACCGGCGTTGATTCTATCCTGGCGACCTATGGTTTGCTTGGCTTGCCCTTTGCGATAATAAGGCCTTTGGTAGCATTCCTTACAGGAATTCTTGGTGGTGGATTGAGCCATAAGATTGACAAAAATCAGTTTAGTTCCGCTACTATGAATTTGAAGAATAGCACTGGTGGTTCGGAAGAAAAATATCTTAGTAAAAAATTGAAGTTGGTATTCTCCTATGGCTTTGGCGAATTGGTGGAAGATATTGTTAAGTGGTTGTTAATAGGTCTTTTAGCTGCAGCTTTTCTTTCTGTTGTGATACCCGATAGTTTCTTTACCAGCTATATCGGTAATCCCTGGCTGGAAATGACAATGATTCTTGTGGCCTCCATCCCACTTTATGTCTGTGCTACGGGATCGATTCCAATTGCAGCTGTTTTTCTACTTAAGGGCTTATCACCAGGAGCAGCTTTAGTATTCCTGATGGCCGGGCCGGCAACAAATGTTGCTACCATGACTGTCATTGGAAATACTATGGGGAGGAAGGCATTGATCATATATCTTTTTTCTATAATTGCCGGGGCGCTTACTTTTGGTGTAATAGTGAATGAATTTTTGCCGGCTTCATGGTTTACTGATTTTTCCATTATGGATCATGAGCATGGGTTTTTACCGGATTGGTTGAAATTAGTATCAACGATTTTATTATCAGGAATGGTTCTAGTGGCTATTTATACTAAATGGCTTAGTCCGAAATTTTTTAAATCAGGAAATAGCAAAACAAAAAATAGTGATATGAGTGATACTTTATATACAAAAATTACTGTTGAAGGGATGACATGCAATCATTGCAAGTCGACCGTTGAAAAAAATATTGAAGGGCTTGATGGCATCGAGAGTGCAGAAGTGAATTTGAATGATGGATCTGTTCAAATTGTGGGAAATCCTGATCTCATTAAGGTTGAGAACTTAGTTAATAGTTTGGGCTATAAATATAAAGGATAGATTTCTTAGTTGTGATAGATGCCCGGCTTACTCGATAGCGTGAGTAATTTATAGCTCTGTTAAACTTTTGTTAATTATTATTTTATGAAGATATTATTAGCATTTTTAAAAGACCTGGAAAATAATAATAATCGGGATTGGTTTAATGCCAATAAAGCGCAATATCAGGAGGCAAAATCAGAATTTGATAGTTTTATTGATTCTTTGCTTGGTGAGCTTCAGCTAATAGATCCCAGGGTAATGGGGGCAACAGCGAAGAACTCTGTTTTTAGGATCTATAAAGACATCAGGTTCTCGAAGGATAAAACTCCATATAAAACACATTTTGGAGCATATATGATTGGAGGGGGAAGAAAGGCACAAGAGCCTGGATATTATTTACATATACAGCGAGATGAGTCTTTTATTGCCGGGGGCATGTACAAGCCTGGTCCTGAACAGTTAAAAGCTATTCGC
>CAYUNU010000473.1:0-1108 GCA_964446195.1 uncultured Porphyromonadaceae bacterium
AAAAAGGGGGTGAAAAGGGGAAGGTGAAGAAAGAGTCGAAGAAAAATGGGTATGTGTTACATTTGCTTAAACCAGGGGAAGATACTGAAATAGTGGATTTTCCTTTTGTGACTTCCTATTACCTTGCTGAGAAAGGGAAAATTCTGGTTTTTGAAACTAGCGGTGATGATAAAGATTTCAAACCCGGAATATATAGATGGGATATTGAAGCAAAACAAGGAAATTATATAATATCAGGAAAAGGAGATTATAAACAACTGACTATGAACGACAAAGGAACACTTGTCGCATTTATGGCAGATACCCTTAATGAAGGTGAGAATGACGAAAAGAATTATAAACTCTACTCATGGTCGAGCAATAATACTGCCGAAAATGCAGCAAAAGAGATTCTGAGTAATAACGCAAAAGGTTTGCCGGATAATTGGGAAATAAGCGCCAACGGACGACTGTCATTTTCAAAATCAGGAAAGAGACTATTCTTTGGAACAGCTCCTGTTAAGCCACAAAAAGATACTACAATTCTCGAGGAAGAACAGCCGGTTTTGGATGTATGGACATGGGATGAACCCGTTCTGCACACACAGCAGTTGAATAGAAAGAACAGTGACATGAGAAAAACTTACATGTCATGCTACGACTTCGAGAAAAAGAAAATGGTCCTCTTGCTCACAGAGGATCTAAGCGGCGTGAGCCTTATCAATAATGGCGATGCAGACTACGCTCTCGCCTACTCCAACCTGCCTTATGCTATTCAAACAATGTGGGAAGGCAGTCCATCCCATAATGATATCTACCTGCTTAATATGGAAAATGGGGAAAAAGAATTGCTAATAAAAGACTTAAGAGCAAACCCCCAACCATCTCCATCAGGAAAATATCTCTACTGGTACAATGCCCTGGATACCTGCTATTATACAATTGATATAGCATCAAGGACTAAACGAAAAATTACAAGCCCGGATGTTATTCAGGCTGCTAATGAGCTAAACGATATACCCAACCCTGCCGGATCATATCGCATAGCCGGATGGTTAAAAAATGATGCTGCTATCCTGATTTATGATAGGTTCGATATCTGGAAAGTAGATCCAATGGGCAAGGATAA
>CAYUNU010000473.1:1208-3100 GCA_964446195.1 uncultured Porphyromonadaceae bacterium
AACAAAAGCTAAAGATGCTGATCTCGTTATTTTCACTCTTGAAGATTTCCAAATATTCCCCGATATTCAGATCTCTGATCTAAGCTTCAAAAAAACACTAAAAATATCTAATGCCAATCCACAGCAGGAGGAGTTTATCTGGGGGACGGCTGAATTAGTGAGTTGGACATCTCTAGATGGCAGAAAATTGGAGGGGACGCTGCATAAACCTGCTGATTTTGACCCAAATAAGAAATACCCTATGATCGTGAATTTCTATGAAAAGAGTTCACAAGGACTTTACAGTCACCATATCCCCGAACGCGGCAGGTCAACTATCGGATATCATTATTACACAAGCAACGGGTATTTAATATTTAATCCTGATGTTTACTATAAAGAAGGATATCCGGGCGAAGACGCCTTTAACTGCGTGATGCCCGGAATTACCAAGCTAATCGCAACAGGATTTGTTGATGAAAAAGCAATAGGAGCACAAGGCCATAGCTGGGGAGGATATCAAGTTGCATATCTGGCAACAAGAACAAACCTCTTTGCAGCTATTGAATCAGGAGCACCGGTTGTTAACATGTTCAGCGCCTATGGCGGAATTCGCTGGGGATCAGGCGCAAATAGATCATTCCAATATGAACACACCCAAAGTAGAATTGGTAAATCAATCTGGGAATCACCTCTAAGGTATATAGAAAACTCACCCATCTTCACAATGGACAAGGTTCAAACACCAATCCTGATAATGCACAATGATGATGACGGAGCAGTACCCTGGTATCAGGGAATTGAATATTTTATAGCCCTCAGAAGATTAGGAAAACCAGCATGGCTGTTAAATTACAACAACGCCGATCACTGGCCCCTGCGTGTTGAAGATAAGCATGATTTCCAAATCAGACTGGCCCAGTTCTTCGATCATTACCTTAAAGGCGCTCCGATGCCAATATGGATGAAGGAAGGCATCCCGGCAACCCAAAAGGGAATCGAATTCGGTTACGAATTGGTAAAATAATCATTCTTCTTACACACCTTCATGTTCCTCGTAGTAGGTGTTTCAAAATGATTAATAAACCAATGATAGAATCTGATAAACATTTAAATAAAAATGTATTGTTAGCCGTTACAATGGCTTCCAATTTCCTAAACCCCTTAATGGGAGCAGCCGTAAATGTAGCCTTACCAAAAATAGGAGAAGATTTTTCAATGTCGGCTGTAGGCCTAAGCTGGGTAAGCATGGCCTTTTTACTTGCTTCATCTGTGTTTTTAGTCCCCTTTGGAAAAATCAGCGATAGCTGGGGTCGGCGAAAAATGTTCTTGTACAGTAATATTGGATTTGCATTAACATCTTTGTTTTGTGCACTTTCTATATCCTCGGGCATGTTAATAATGGGGCGTGTTTTTCAGGGGATAGCTGCTGCTGGAATATTTGCAACCAGCATGGCTATTGTTATTTCAGCTTTCGAACCTCACGAAAGAGGTAAAATGATAGGCCTTAACGTAATGGCAGTTTATGTTGGTTTGTCTATCGCTCCTGTTTTGGGAGGCATTCTAACCAGTTCTTTGGGATGGCGCTCCTTGTTCTTTATTAACACCGGAGCAGTTGTGCTAATAGTATTTGCCATTATCACAAAAGTTAAAGCAGAATGGGCCGTTCCGAATAATGCTAAATTTGATTATACGGGAACCTTGATTTATATGATTTCCATTTCTGGCTTGATGTACGGATTTTCCCATCTGCCAAAAACAGAAGCAATAGTCTTAACAGTGTTGGGTATTGCCGGAGTTGTAATTTTTGTCAAGTACGAATTAAAACAATCCAACCCGGTTTTAGAAATGCAATTGTTCTTCAAAAACAAGTTGTTCGCATTTTCTAATCTGTCTGCTTTTATTAACTACGC
>CAYUNU010000474.1:0-1166 GCA_964446195.1 uncultured Porphyromonadaceae bacterium
TGAAACCCGACATATCTTCTCCGGCGGCCGGGGATGTGGCAATATCTACGGCAAATAAACCTGAATTCTCTAAGATATCTTTTAATACAGGCGACGAAGCCTGCCAATTGTGATTATTTTGTCCGGTAACAATCAGGGCTGATAACTCTGCATCAGATGATTGATCTGTCTGACAGCCGGGGAGAAAAACCACTGAAACTGCCAGTAAGAGGCTGATAATTATATATTTTGTCTTTTTCATTTTTTGTCTCAGTTTAGTTGTTTTTGAGTGTCCATGGAGTTCTGAAAGGCCTTCTTAACAGTCTGTCGGCCATAGGATTGTCGATGAACTTTTCTGCTACCGGATCCCACTTAAGTTTTTGTCCTGTTAACATGGCAATTTCTGCAAGCAGGCCAACCGAGATAGATCTGTGAGCTGATTCAGCAGGAGTAATAGTTTCTTCTCTACTGCGAATACAATCGAGCAGGTTTTGAGCATGGTCGCGTGAGTAATATAGCTTGTTCTCATCATCACCAATTACCTCTTCGAGGATTTTTGGATCACTGGCTTCGAGCACATTGCCTCTTCTAACATACACCCATCCTTTATCGCCATACCAGCAGGTACCCATTCCATGAGGCAGCTGACGTGAGTTGGCTATCGTCATTTCAATGCCATTGGCATATTTTGCTTTCACATTATATTCAACAGGCACATCATAGATTCCTTCGCGAGGATAAACGCCTTTTCCTTCGATCTCCACCGGTCCTGTTTTATCGAAACCACAGCCCCAGTGTGCAATATCTATATGGTGTCCTGCCCAGTCGGTGAGCTGTCCTCCTGAGTAGTCCATTATCCATCTCCAGTCCCAGTGGCATACACCACGATAAGGAACTTTTGGTGCTGGTCCTAACCACATATCCCAATCCAGTCCTTCCGGAACCGGTTGAACAGGGTTATTGCCGGCTGCAGGTGTGCCGTTTGGCAAACCAACCTCTACTCTGGTAATTTTACCGATTCTGCCATTGGCAACCAATTCAGCTCCTCTGTGGAAGTTGCCAACAGACCTTTGCCAGCTTCCGGTTTGCCAGATAACATTATTCTTTTTGACGGCCTCAACAATCTGACGACCCTCCCAAATAGTGCGGGCCAAGGGTTTCTGTCCGTGTATATCCAAACCAGCATT
>CAYUNU010000474.1:1266-3059 GCA_964446195.1 uncultured Porphyromonadaceae bacterium
GGAATAATGTAAGGAAGGGCAAATGCCGCAGCCGATACTCCTGCCGCCTTTTTGAAAAAATTACGACGGTCTAATTTTTTTGATTGATTCATATGAGGGGTTTTAAATTCTTCATTAATAGGAATATAAGATATCCTTTTTTCATAGGTTCAATTCGATTTTGGCTAATAGTGGAAAGATGTCACCATTCAGACCGGGTGAAATTAATAAAAACCCTTCAGCCAAGCAATTTAAAAAAAGTTAAAAGCTCCACTTTATGCGCAGGAAGCCGAGAGTAGCTTTTTGACTTGTGTTATCCTGAAATTCTCCCTGAAAGTGTTGAATAAGGAAAGAAAAATCCAGATCATTCCTTAAGGACAAGTCGATGCTGGGGCCAACAAAATAACCCTGGAATTTTGGAAACATCATCGCACTTATTCCGGCATTTATCAGTGGACTAAAAGGATAGGAGAGATTGGCAAAAAATGTGTGAGGTGCAAATGAGAGATCCCTGAGAGTAATATTCCTGTAATAAAAATCCGAGAAATTAGATATTCCTGATGTTTGTGCTGCCTGGTTATACAGATACTCAAGCTGGATGTACAGATCGAAAGGAGTGTTATAGCCCATGCCTAGTCCGCCTAAAACAACGGCCTCCCTTGGATCATTTTCTTTTATCGGATCCAGAAAAGAAAATTCACCATTCAGGGAAACAGGTCCGATATACCCCGAAAATCCGCCGCCAATAACATACTCCTCCTCATCAAGAATACCACCAAGAATTTGAAAGTCGTATCCCCCAAGGTTAAATCGCATCAGACTGGCAAGACTGAATTTCTCGTCGTGGTTAACTTTTGCGGCAAGCTCCAGGGAGGTGGCCGAACCCATATAATATTGTAGTCGCACTGCATCCGATCCCGGGCGCTCAATATAGTCGAAATCAAAAAAGGAGTAACTATTGAAAATATCATTAGGGTTCCAAACAAAGTTCATCCCCCAATTAATTCTTTGACGACCTACAATCATTTGCAATTTCCCTAGCGTAAGATCCAGGTAGATCCTGTCGATAGTTGAGTTGAGTACATACGAACTGTCTGATGCCAGGTTCCACGACAGGTCGGCCCACCCCATATCTTTTTCGAAGGTCTCTGCGTAGCCGGGAAAGGTCTTCACTGTTTCGCCAAACATGAAGCGGTTTCTCAATTCAAGGGTAAAGTTTAAATTGTTGCCGAGGTAAGTTTTGAAGTTTAGCCTGTTATGTAATTGGTTGTCGTTGATCCAATTGCCGCGGATATCCTCGAACATTGATTGGTTCATGTATGATAGATAGCCATCCAGTCTGGCACTGCATTGTGAATTTGCCTTTGGGCTTGATATGAATAGAAGCAGTATGACTGACAGGATAAGCGTTTTCATCAGGAGATAGAATTATTTTTTTTCGTCGCTAATAATCTTTCCATCTTCAACCGTAACAACCCGACGGGCTTTTTTTACAACTCTGGCATCGTGGGTAGAAAAGATGAAGGTTATATTCTCTTCTTTATTCAGCTTCTCCATAATCGCCAGAAGGGTTTCTGTGGATTTGGAATCGAGGTTAGCTGTTGGCTCATCTGCAAGGATAAATTTAGGTTTGGATGCCAGCGCACGAGCCACTGCCACCCTCTGTTGCTGTCCACCCGACAGCTTCCCGGGGCGTGAATTCATCCTATCGCCCAGGCCAACCGCGTTTAACAGTTCCGAGGCCCTCTTGTCACGATCCTTCTTGGATTTTCCCTGCAGGTGCATGATGAACTCGACATTTTCCTTTGCCGTTA
>CAYUNU010000475.1:0-3025 GCA_964446195.1 uncultured Porphyromonadaceae bacterium
ATGATCAAACCTAAATTAGCAATAAAAATCCTGATGTTATTGTATAATTCATCTTCCATCAGCTCAAATAAGCTAAAAAATATCGAAATAATTACCAATGCTCCACCAAGATACTTGAATTTGAAGGAGAATAAATCCATTGATAACACGCTTTGCTTTCTACTCTGAATAGATATTAAAATTGAAACTATTGATATCACTGATAATACTGATATTATGATAGCATAATACATATTTTTTGAATTTATTAATAATATGAAGCGGTGAGCTCGCATAGTTTAATGAAGCTCACCACTTTTTGCTTCTCACAATCAATAATAGACGATTAATGAAAGTCCAAGAGAGCTTGCTGAACGGCCTGGCCCTCCGGTGTACTTGAGTAACTATTACCAAGATCTTCAATAAAATCCATTATAGCAGCAATAAATTCGCCTGACCACTTCCAAGTCGGGCCACCGCCGTTAATGTTCAGCGCTTCTGTTTTGTCTAATGCGATTAATCTCATCTCTCTTCTTGTTTAATTATTATAACCTTCTTCGAATCCTTCTTTAAAATCTTCGATACACTTATCTAGGCCCTCAGTCACAGCCTCTTTAGCGAGCATAACAAGATAAGCATAAAATATTCTTATCCATCCCCCATTGGTTTGTTGCATCTCCTCCTTGCCCAGTTCTTTTACCCCAGGCAAGGATAAATCTAACGTTTTTTCCATAATGTCTTGATTTTTAGTTAATAGTCAAAATATTCTATAAAGAGCTTATCAAATACTAATTTCCCCCAGTATCGTCCGGAAAAAAAGAACTCTGCCGAAAAAGTTGCCGCCAGTCAGTTGTTTTTCTTCAAAGTGATTGAGTGATCGCATAGAGCAGCTTACATTAATTTCGAACGGCTCGGTGTAAAAGAAAGTGCATGATGATTTTGAATAAGAAATCGGGGCACCGCGAGATTTCAACTCATCTATCATCTCATAAAGAGTGGTTCTGCTAACTCCCAAGTGGCTGGCGAATTCTGAAGGAGTCCCGGTGTGTTGCCGGTTTAACATTTTGTGCATCCTACTGATACGATCCAAATATTCAAATACTTTCATAACACCAGTGTATTTTGTTTCTCATGCTGATAGTTAATAACCAGATTCTGATGCTGAAGCATCTGCATAAAAATTCCATCTGCTTTGACGAGCTCGTTAAATGTCCCGCTCTCGGAAACCTGTCCTTTATGGAGAACATAAATAATGTCAGCCCTGGAAATAGTAGAAAGCCTGTGAGCAATGACTATTAATGTTTTGCCGGCCATCCTGAATTGCATCAACGCGTTCTGAATTTTCTCTTCAGAGATTGGGTCCAGTGATGATGTCGCTTCATCAAGCACTAATATCTCTGGATCGTTGTACAAGGCCCTTGCAACGGCGATGCGTTGCCTCTGTCCACCAGACAGTGTAGCACCATGCTCACCTATCAATGTATTAAAACCTCCCGGCAGACTCTCAATGAACTCAGCCATGCCGAGACTATTACACAAATGCAACATTTTTTCTAAATCTGGATTTAGCTCAGCAGGTGCAATATTTTCGGCTATAGATCCTGAGAATAAATCAATCTCCTGTGGAACACAGGCTATTATGTTACGAATGGATCTGTTTGTAAAATGTGAAATGTTATTTCTGCCAATTCTGATGCTGCCACTGTTTAGGGGGTATAGCCGATGCAACAGAGATGCTATTGTAGTCTTTCCCGAACCGCTCTCTCCTACTATGGCTGTAAAAGATCCCTTTTTAATGTGCAAGTCCAGTGACTCAAATACTGTAACCCTTGTCCCATACCTGAAAAAGACCCTTTCAAAATGTATATCACCTACATGGTCAGGTGTCAGTTCAATTCTACCGCTATCCTCTTCCTGTTCGAGGTCAAATATTTCAAAAAGCCTGTCAGCAGCGATCCTTGCATCCTGCAATGTCTTATTGTAATTGATTATTCCGTTAACGGGGCCGGTAAAATATCCAATAATTGCATAAAATGACATTAACTCTCCGGCTGTGATGTGGGTACTTAAAACATAACCGGCACCAAGCCACATAACAGTAACAGTTACTATCTGTGTAAGAAAGCCAGATGAAGCTGATGAAAAGAGAGAATTCAGGCCTGATTTGTATACGCTTTCAAGAAGACCAACAAACCTGGTCTCTGTCTTTAGGTTGGCAACATCTTCCAAAGAATATCTTTTAATCGTGCCGGCAGCATTCAGGGATTCAACCAACTGCGCTTCCAGATCGGCCGAACGTTCCATTACAGTCCTTTGTGTACGCTTATTTAGCCTGTTTGAAACGAAGTAAATGATGTAGTAAAACGGTATTACAGCTGAAATTATTAATGCCAATTTCCAGTAGAAAGCGAACATTAAGAAAAATGAAACCAACAGAATAAAAATATTGAGCACCAGGCTGATCGAAACATCATTCACAAATACCCTGATTTTGACTGCATCTCCAATTCTGGAGATAATTTCACCGGTTCTCATATTGTCGAAGAAGGATTTGGGTAATTTCAGAAGCTGTTGATAATACCCCAGTATTAATGTCGCATCGATTCTCTGGCCGGTTTTTAGAATAAAAACAGACTGAAAAGACATAAGCAGTAGTCTGAACAAAATAATTATGATCATGGCCACGCCCAACAGATTGAGCAAGTTTGCATTGCCACCCGGAATAACATTATCGACGATCTTTCCAACGTACAATGAGACAGATAATCCGAGGATCGAATAAATCAACGCTCCAACAAGTGACTGCAGCAAAATGCCCCTGCTTGGCTTAACCAATTGAAGTAACCGGGTTGTCAGACTAGCCTTTTCATTCCTTGTTGTAAATCTTTCACCTGGCGCAATAAGAACCAGAACACCTGTCCATTGGCTTTTAAAATCTTCATGCCTGATCCTGTGAATTGCACCATCTGCAGGATCCATTATTTTAATAACAGTCCTGGTAATCTTAAGGAGCACAACGTAATGTGTCAGGATACCTTTTACAACA
>CAYUNU010000476.1:0-3021 GCA_964446195.1 uncultured Porphyromonadaceae bacterium
TTTAAAACTCTTTGGCTTACTTCATTTGTTTTCAAATGACTATGATCACGATAATCAATTTCCATAATTCCCTGCTGTATCATTTGCTGGAGATACAACTGCCAGGCAAAATGGGTATGCTCTTTGCCCTGGCCAAAGGTCTTTAGATTAAACCATTGGTTTTCCTTCACGGTCAATGAATATTGGCCTTTCAACACTTCAACCAATGTAGTAAGCGGTAATTTCTCCCCGCTTCTCATTATGGCAGAGATCGCTTTTTGAGCTTCAATTGTTCCATCCATATACTTTGGAGGGTTACCACAAACATCACAGTTACCACAATCATCGCCCGGAGCCTCACTGAAATAACTCATCAGAATTTTTCTGCGGCAAACCTGTGCTTCGGCATACTCTTGTATACGCTTTAGTTTAGCTGCGAGTATTTTCTGATAAGCTCTATCATCAACATTCTCTATAAAACCTAAATGTGTTTGTACATCCCGGAAGCTGTAAAACAGAATAGTCTCAGCCGGCTCTCCATCTCTGCCTGCACGACCAATTTCCTGGTACAAGCTCTCCAGGTTGCCAGGCATATTGTAATGAATTACATACCTTATATCCGCTTTGTCGATACCCATCCCAAAGGCTATTGTTGCACAAATGATATTAATTTCATTTTGTAGAAATAGATCTTGTGTTTCTGAGCGCTTATCAGGATCCAGTCCGGCATGGTAGCAAGCGGCATTAAGTCCGTTTTTTCGAATTCTTGCTGCCAACTCCTCTGTGCTTTTTCTACTGGAACAATAAATAATTCCTGATTCTTCCCGATACTTCAACAGAGTTTGAAACAGTTGCTCCCATTTCTTTTGTCCGGGTAAAACTGCCAGAGACAAATTCGGACGATCAAAAGAGCTGATAAAAAACTTAGGCCTATTGAGCTGCAATATATCGGCAATATCTTGGCGGACAGTGCGGTCGGCAGTGGCAGTCAGGGCCATCAGAGCAGCCTTAGGGAAACGTGATTTTAAAGCGGCTAGCTTTTTATAATCCGGGCGAAAACTATGTCCCCATGTACTTATACAGTGAGCCTCATCGATGGCAAAAAGTTTCACATCCAGCTGCCCAAGAAAATCAATGAATCCTGATGAAAAAACCCTTTCAGGTGCGACATATAGAATCTTATAAGATTTTTGTCTGATCCCATCATAAACCTTTTGTTCCTGTTGAGGGCTAAGGCTGGAATTTAAAAAGGCCGCAGGAATACCATTGGCAACCAGGCTCTGCACCTGATCTTTCATTAGTGCAATCAGTGGCGATATTACCACAGTCAGGCCTTCAAGTAGTATGGCCGGTATTTGATAGCAAAGAGATTTTCCACCTCCGGTAGGCATTAATACAATAGTATCGCGACCTTCAAGAGTTTCTAATATTATTTGTTCCTGATGTTCACGAAAGTGGTCATAGCCAAAGTGATTTTTTAGAACAGCCTGCAAATCTGGCTGTTGTGCAAGGATTTGAGTCATTAAGAAAGGAGTTTCGAGGACTAAGTAAGATTTCTTAATGGACTTTTACGGAAGAAAATCGAAATTGTTATAGTTAAGTAGGGATTTATTTATTTATTTTTTGTTTTGCACAATCTAAGGGGTCTTATTCATTAAAGAGTTTATCCAGATTCACTTTTACCACATAAGGGTTTTGATCTAAAGAAAATTCTAAATTGAGCTGCTTCAGCCTTTCCATCCATATCTGACTTTCCTCCATCTGTACAGGGTTGTAGGTCAGGTATAGAGTATTGTTGGAGTCTAGTCTGAAAGCTACTCCAAGCACGTCCTCAGAATCTCGATGGCCGGGTAAACGATATACTTTTTTGTTTCTGCGACAGTAGAGGAAGTGGCTTAGATCCCAACTCCTTTTATTCCCGAAGGAGTCAGATCTGAGATAGAAATAAACCCAGTCCTTATTCTCCTGGATACCCCAGAGCATCCAGAATTCTTTTCCAGGTTGATAGAACTGTCTGTTTTTGTCAGGATCATCATCTCTGTAATTGCTCAGGTCAATCCCCGTTTCGATATGATATCTTTCCCTGATAGTTTCATCGAATTCATAAATATTTAATCTTCGATCTCCACGATCCTGAAAGAATAGCTTATTTTGGTTAATGTGGTAAAATGAATTGGACATAGACTCATCTACGACCGGGTTGAACAGGAAAGAGTCCGTTTCAACAAGCGTTTTAGAATTAACCCTGTAAACCTTGTAATTACGCAATCCGGTGAATAGATAAATATCCCCATTTGAAGGATGAATAGTCGTTGCTGTTATTTGTTTTTGGTTGAGATATATGGACCCTACATATGTTCCATCTCTCAGGTACAGGGTAAACTTTTTGCTTTGGTCATATACCGCAATAGTATCTCCAAGATCCATAAAGTTGTAACACGAAAGATACTCTCCCGGGCCTTTCCCCTGTCTGCCTATTTTTGAAAGGAACTCTCCTTTTTCATTAAAGTAGTACAAATAAGGAAAATTGGACGAGGTGCTTGAAAAAAACAGTCCGTTTTGCCCTGGCCATATCCTACCCGAAGGAGGAAGTATTGATTTTTCTGTCAGCTCTAACTGGAACAATTCTGATGCCTGGAGAAGACTATTTATATCAGTCTCACTATAATTCCTGATGTCTATAATATGAAAATCCGGAGAGTAATCAGGAGCATTGTTACAGGCGGCTAAAAGCAATACCAGGAGGCTTATGATAAATTGGGAAAGACATAAGGGCTTGGTAATGGGCGATTTTTGATTTTTCATGACTATCCTTTTTATTCAAGTTGGACAATCAAATAGAGCGGCTATGAAATTTTTCGGGAAGTGGTTGAAATTTTCGGTGGGGTGATCTAAATTTTAATTTTTTTGGTTGTGACTTTATCCAAAACTTCGGATAATTCTATCGCTTCCTTAATAATAAGATCAGGATACTCATTAATTTGAAGTATTCTGATGGCATTTCGATGTTTAAGCTTCCCTTCCTTTAGCTTGTAATCAAAA